>CBDUAS010000410.1:0-4183 GCA_965365185.1 uncultured bacterium
CGGAGACCTCCGCGGAGCCTGCCGCGCGCCCGCCGGTCGCCGACGAGCCCCCAGCGGAGGCGGAACCGCCCGCGGGGCCAGCGCCCGTCCCTGCTCCGGAACCCGAGCCGGCGCCGGTCGTGTCGCTTCCGGCGGGGACGTTCATCGCCACGCGGCTGAACGACGCCCTCGATTCGGGCACATCCCAGGTGGGTGATCGGTTCTCGATGCTCGTGCCCGAGCCGATCAGCATCGCCGGCATCGAGGTGCTTCCCGCCGGCTCGCGCCTCTGGGGATACGTGGCGGAGGTGCAGGAAGCACGCCGGCCGAACACCGGCGGCCGCCTGGTGCTGAAAGCCGACATCATCGAGGCTCACGGCGATTCCGTGGAGTTCGAGGGGCTGGTAACCGCGGACGGTGAGCGGATGGAGGGCGAGGGCAGCGTGCGCGAGGATCTCAAGGAGATCGCCGTGGGCGCCGGCGTCGGCGGTCTGGTCGGCGGCCTGCTGGGCGGCGGCAAAGGCGTGCTCGCGGGCATTCTCATCGGCGGCGGCGGTACGTTCGTGGCCACCAAGGGCGAGCAAGTGCGTCTGCCGCCGGACACGCCGCTCTACGTCGAGCTGCGCGAGGAAGTGCGCGTGGCGGTGCCGCGCTGAGCGGGAGCGGCCGTTGTTAAATATGTAAAACCTGACCCCGACCTCCGGTACGTCGTTGTCAGCAATCTGACTCCCTCCTAGAGTCTCCTGAGAGACCGGTTTCTGAACGCGGTGCCGAGCCGGACGGAGCGTCTTCTCGCTTTGTCCGCCGGCCCGCACCAGGGAGGGATATCCCATGCGTTTCGTCTCCAGGCTGGCCTCGGGGGTCTTCGCCCTCGGGCTCGCAGCAGTTCTCTTCGTCAACGTCGGCTCGACCGACGCCGCGGCACAGGCCGTCGCCGAGGACGCGGCGGTCGCCACCGTTGCGTCGCCCGCGGCCGTCGCGGCGGCCGCTAGCGCGCAGGCAGCCGACCTCGATGCCATCCTCGCGAACATCCACTATCGCGAGGTGGGGCCGACGCGGCAGTCGGGCCGGTTCGTCGATTTCGCCGTCGACCCGCGCGATACCGACACGTTCTACGCCGCCACCGCGTCCGGCGGGCTGTGGAAGACGTATGACGGCATCAACTACGAGTCGATCTTCAACATCGATGACGTGTTTTCGATCGGCGCCGTCGCCGTGGCGCCGACGGCGCCCGACACCGTCTGGGTCGGCACGGGTGAGGGCAACAACTCTCGTAGCTCTTACTGGGGCAACGGCGTTTACAAGAGCACCGACGCCGGCGAAACCTGGACCCAGATGGGTCTGCCGAACTCGGGTCATATCGCGCGCATCGTCGTGCATCCGACCGACCCCGACATCGTTTACGTGGCCGCCCTGGGTCACCTGTACAGCGACAATCCGGAGCGCGGGCTCTACAAGACCACGGACGGTGGCCGCTCGTGGAACCTGATGCTGACCGACGTCATCGAAGCGACGGGTCGCTTCGAGGACGAGACGACGCGCCACATCGGTGTCGTCGAAGTGGTCATGCATCCCAGCGATCCCGACACGCTCTACGCTGCCACCTACGACAAGGTGCGCCGGCCGTGGACATTCAACGAGGCCGGCCCCGGCAGCCGCATCTACAAGAGCACCAACGGCGGCGCCGACTGGACCATGCTCGAAGGCGGTCTGCCCATGGGCATGATCGGCCGAATCGGGCTGGCGGTATCGGCGGCGGCGCCCGACACCGTTTTCGCCGTGATCGAGGACGTCAACGTCGACGGCATGAGCGACGATGAGCGTTACCAGCTTCTGCTCAGCGGCGCTCCCCTGCCGCAGGGCGTCCGCGACAACAACGACCGCGTCTGGCGTAGTCAGGACGCCGGCGCCACCTGGGAAGCGGTGTCGCCGGAAGACCGGAACGTCGGCGGCGGCCCGCCGTACTACTACGGCCGCATCATCGCCGACCCGAACAACGCCGGAAACCTGTTCATGCTTTCGGCGGGGTCGCTCAAGTCGATCGACGGTGGCCGCGAGTGGGTACGCGCCTGGCAGGGCATCGGCGGCGATGACCACGCCGTGTGGATCAACCCGGAGGACTCCAGCCACATGCTCCTGGGTTACGACCACGGACTCGGCATCAGCCGCGACGGCGGCAACACCTGGTACCACCCCGACAACCTGTCGCTGGCACAGTTCTACGCCATCGGCATCGACAACGCCTATCCGTACAACGTCTACGGCGGCATCCAGGACAACGGCTCCAAGCGCGGCCCGTCGCGGACGCGCTCCGGTGGCCCCATCGGTTTCGAGGAGTGGGAACGAGTCGGCGGCGGCGACGGCATGTACAACGTCGTCGACTGGAGCAACAACCGCTACCTCTACAACTCGTCGCAGTTCGCCGGTGGCTTCGGTCGCCTCGACCTGCTCGCCAACGAGCGCGGCGGCAGTCGCCACAACCGCCCGGAGGGAGAGGAGCCGCTGCGCTGGAACTGGCTCTCGCCGATCGTCGTGTCGCCGCACGACGCCGATGTCATCTACCACGGCAGCAACGTCGTGTTGCGCTCGAGCTTCCGGGCCGAGAACTGGGAAGAGATCTCTCCGGACCTCACCACCAACGACCCGGCCAAGATCCAGGGCACGGGCAACATCCAGTACAGCACCATCGTGTCGTTGGACGAGTCGCCGATTGTTCCCGGGCTGCTGTGGGTGGGCACCGACGACGGCAACGTGTGGGTGAGCAAGGACACGGGCGAGAGCTGGACACAGCTCAACGACAATATCGCCGGCAATCCGGGCTACTGGGTCAGCCGGGTGGAGCCATCGAACCATGATCCGGCCGTGGCCTACGTGTCGTACACCGGCTACCGGCGGGATGATTTCCGCCCCTTTCTCTACAAGACGGACGACTACGGTGAGACCTGGACCGATATCTCGGCCGGCTTGCCGGACGCGTCGATCAACGTCATCCGTGAGGACCACAAGAACCCCGACCTCCTGTTCGTCGGCAACGAGCTCGGCGTCTGGGTATCGATCGACGGCGGCGGGTCCTGGCACAAGATGAAGGGCGATATGCCCACCAACCCGGTGCACGACATCCAGCTCCACCCGCGGGAGAACGACCTCGTGGTCGGCACGCACGGGCGCGGCATCTTCATCACCGACATCTCCTGGATGCAGGAGCTTACGCCGGAGAATCTCGCCCTGCCGGTGCATCTGTTCGACGTCGAAGCGGCGGTGCGTTGGAAGAACACGTCTCGCAACGATCGCTCGGCGCAGAACTTCGACGGCGGCGCGGCGGTGAACGGCAGCGTTATCAACTACATGCTGGCGTCGCCGGCGGCGGCCGCGCCGACGATTCGCATCTACGACGGCAACCGCATGGTGCGCGAGCTCACCGGTACTAACGAGGCGGGCCTCAACCAGGTCGTCTGGGACATGGACTTCGGTCGCGAGCGCACTGCGGCGGAGACAGCGGCGATGCAGGCGGCTCGTGGTCGCGGCGGTTTCGGCGGCGGTGGCTTCCGCGGCCGTGGTGGTGCCAATCCGAATCGTCCGCTGACGAACGTGTATCAACCTGCGCCGGAGGGTACCTACCGCGTGGTGATGGTTGTCGATGGTCAGGAATTCGAGACCACGGCGACCATCCTCGAAGACCACTGGTGGGACAAGCAGTTCTGAAGGAGAAGACGAGCGACACCCCCCTGGTTTCTCCGAATCCCGAGGGCCCCGCCGCCGGCGGGGCCCTTTCTTCGTGATGGGTTCACGCCGCTTACCGTCGCCGGCCCGCGGAGCTTGGTCGCCGGAACCCCTGCTGCCACCATGGCCGGGCGGCTTCGCGGGCGGCATGGACGCGCTCGCTGAACCGCGGCGGTCGTCGGACGATTACCGTGCTTCGCGACAGGAGATGAGCAGCGCGCATGTGGCTACCCCTTGTCATCGTCACGCTTCTCGCCGCGATCGTTCAGGGCATCGCCGGGTTCGGCTTCACCTTGCTGGCAGTTTCGTTCTACCTGCTGATCCTGCGCTCCGTCGAAGCGGTGCAGTTGATCATCCTCATCAACTTCGCCATCTCGGCGGTGCTGGTCGGGCGGCTGTGGCCGGCGGTGCCTCGTCGCCTCTGGGCGTTGATGTCCGCCGGCGGGCTGCTGGGATTCCCCGTGGGCGTGTGGATCTTCGCGCG
>CBDUAS010000411.1:0-4165 GCA_965365185.1 uncultured bacterium
TCGAACGCCGTGTGAACCCGCTGGATGATTTCGTCCAGGGTGTGGGCGCCGTCCAGGTGATTCCAAACCAGGGCAGCGGTGGGGTTCAGCACGTGCATCTTTTCCGACACGGGGTCGTACAAGACCCATTCCTCGTCGACCTGGCGGGACACGACGTCGTCGCGCGCCTTCAGGCTGACCACAGGCCCGTCGCTGGCTTCGCTGCCGGCGCCGGTTCGGTCTCGACCGACATCGTCGCGGCCGGTTGCGTCTTCGTTTTCGCTCATCGCCCGCACTCCCTCGTGCCGCCCCATCGTCCTTGAGACAATAACCAGCAAGACACCGATGCGGAATCAGATTTTTCGCCTCATCGCTCGGCGCCCTGTCGCGGCGCCGAACGGCCCGCGCGTCATACTTTGTTGCGGCCGCGGCCCGTGCTACTGTTCGAGAAAGTTTCCACACGCGGAAGGCCGTTCGGCGCACCGCTCTACGGTATGAGTCGCCGCTCTCGAGGCCACGCCCGAGCGTCATGCAAGGCTCGATCTTCGCAATCCGACTGGCAGTCGAGTAAGCAAAGACGCCGACACAACGCCGAGGGACCCGCCACACCGCGTATCACCGGATTGATTTCATTAGATGACAGAAGAAACATCGAGTACCGCACAAGCAACAGAACTCTCTTTCGATCCTTCCGATAACGACGCCCTCATCGCCTTTCTCGACAAGGCTCCGGGCCCCGTCGACCTCGACACTCTGGCCACCGGTCTCGGCGCCGAAGACGGCCAGCGCCAGGCGCTCGAAACTTCGCTGAGCACGCTGGCCGCGAAGGGGGCCGTCGTCGAGACGCGCGACGGCCGCGTCGGCCTGCCCGCCCGCATGAACCTGGTGCTGGGCCGGCTGAGCTGCCACGAAAAGGGCTTCGGCTTCGTCATTCCGCGCGACCCGTCGCAGGAGGATCTGTACATCCCGCGCCGCAAGCTCGGCGACGCGCTGCACGGCGATCAGGTGCTGGCGCGGCGCGAATCCACCCGCCGCGGCCGCACCGAGGGCCGCGTCATCCGCGTGCTCGAGCGTGCCCGTACCCAGGTGGTGGGCCGCTTCGAGAGCGGCAACAAGTTCGGCTACGTGAAGCCGCTCGACACCCGCATCGGCTACGAGGTGTTCGTGGCCGCCGGCGACGCCGGCGATGCCGCGTCGGGCCAGCTCGTCACTGCCGAGATCACCCGTTATCCGGAGGGCAACGGCCGGCGCAGCCCGGAAGGCCGCATCGTCGAGGTGCTCGGCGAGCCGGGCGATCCACGCCTCGACGTCGAGGTGATCATCCGCGAGTTCGGCCTGCCGCACGAGTTCCCCGCGGAGGTGCTCGCCGAGGCCGACGCCATCCCGGACGAGGTCACCGAGGAGGATCTCGAGGGACGCGAGGACCTCCGCAAGTTGCCCGTGGTGACCATCGACGGCGAGAACGCCAAGGACTTCGACGACGCCGTGTACGTCGAGAAGCTCGACAACGGCAATTACAAGCTGGCGGTGCACATCGCCGACGTGTCGGCGTATGTGCCCGTGGGCTCGGCGATCGACCGCGAGGCGCAGCTCCGCGCCACCTCGGCGTACTTCCCCGATCGCGTCGTGCCGATGCTGCCGGAGAAGCTCTCCAACGAAGTGTGCTCGCTCAAGCCGGGCGTCGACCGGCTGGTGCAGTCGGTCATCGTCGAGATCGCCCCGGACGGCCGCACCGTCAATTTCGAGTTCCACGACGGGGTCATCCGTTCCGCCGAGCGCATGACCTACAAGGCGGTGGCGGCGCTGCTGGACGGCTCCGACAGCGACCTCGCCGACAAGTACGCCTCCCACGTCGAGCATTTCAAGATCATGTCGGAGCTGTGCGAGGTGCTGCGTCGCTACCGGCGCAAGCGTGGCAGCATCGATTTCGACCTTCCCGAGCCGGACATGCGCATCAACATGGTGGGTGAGGTCGAGGACATCTTCCGCTCCGAACGCAACCAGGCGCACCGCATCATCGAGGAGTTCATGATCCGCTGCAACGAGGTCGTCGCCTCCCATTCCGTCTGGGAAGACTTCGCCTCGCTGTACCGGGTGCACGAGGGGCCCGACCCGGAGAAGGTCAAGCAGTTCCGCGAGTTCATCGGCGGCCTGGGCCTGTACCTGGGCGGCAAGAAGAAGCCGGCCTCGGCCGACTTCCAGCGCCTTGTCGAGCATCTCGAGGGCCAGCCCGGTGAGCGCACGATCATTTATCTGATGCTTCGCTCGATGAAGCAGGCGCGTTACCAGCCGGACAACATCGGTCACTTCGGCCTGGCGTCGCCCCGCTACACGCACTTCACGTCGCCCATCCGCCGCTATCCCGACCTCGTCGTTCACCGCCTGCTGAAGGATGACCGCGGCGCGGACTCCCAGGAGGAGTTCGACGTCGATGCGTTGCGCGGGCGACTCGCGGCGATCTCGACCGACTGCTCCGAGCGCGAGCGCACTGCGGAGGAAGCGGAGCGTCGCTACGTCTCGTGGAAGACGGTGCAGTTCATGGCCGACAAGCAAGGCGACGCCTTCGACGCCTTCATCACCGGGGTGCACGCGTACGGTTTCTTCGTCGAGTTGGACAGCTTCTTCGTCGAGGGTCTGGTGCATGTCTCGTCGCTGGACGACGGTTACTACCGCTACGACGAACGCAAGCACTCGCTCACGGGGGAGAGCAGCGGTCGTGTCTTCGCGCTGGGCAACCGCGTGCGTGTGCAGCTTGCGAAGGTCGACGTCGAGCGCCGGCGACTGGACTTCCAGCTCCTGGAGGGGCCGCTCGAGACCGGCATCAAGCCGTTGCCCAAGCCGGAAAAGTCGAAAGAGAAGAAAGAAAAGAAGGAAGACGGCAAGGGCAAGCGCCGTCGCCGTCGGCGTCGCGGGGGCAAGTCGGCCAAGGGATCGGAGGCGACCGAGGCCAAGGCGGGCACCGACGCGCCGGAGTCGCAGCCGAAGGACGCCAAGCGCGCCAAGGAAAACGAGTCGGATCAGGGCAAGAACGACAAGCCGTCGGGGCGGCGTCGGCGTCGTGGTGGTCGCGGCCGCGGTCGTGGCAAGGCGGCCGCCGCCAACGGCGGCGAGGCCGAGGGCAAGAAAGAGGACGCGAAGCCCGCGGAATCGGCCGCCAAAGGCCGCGGCCGGCGACGCGGCTCGGGCGCCAAGTCGAAGGACGCCGAGTCCGGCTCCCGGCAGGGCAAATCGCGGTCGGACTCCGGCAAGTCCGGCGGGCGCCGCGGCGACAGCAAGAAATCCTCGTCGCGCTCGCGCGCGGACGACAAGAAGACCACTTCGCGCTCCGGGGCGGACGCCGGCAAGAGCAAGGCCGCCGGCAAATCCTCGGACAGGGACCAGGGCGAGGCGGCCAAGGAAGCGACGCAACCCCCGAAGGAGCAGCCGCGGCCGAAGATCAATCCGTACCTGACCGACCTGTAGGTCCCATGTCCAGCCCGGAGCGATTCGAGACCGTCATCGGTCTCGAGATCCACGTGCAGCTTCAGACCGAGACCAAGCTGTTCTGCGGCTGCGTCAACGCGTTCGGCGGCGAGCCCAACACGCGCACGTGTCCGGTGTGCCTGGGGATGCCCGGGGCACTCCCCGTGCTCAACGGCCGGGCGGTGGAGTTCGCCGTGCGAGCGGCGCTGGCGCTCGGTTGCGAGATCAACCTGCGCAGCCGTTTTGCGCGCAAGAACTACTTCTATCCCGACCTGCCCAAGGGCTACCAGATCTCGCAGTTCGACCAGCCGCTCGCCGGCGCCGGCACGTTCTCGTTCGAGGACGAGGGCGTGCACCGGTCCGTGCGGCTGACCCGGATCCACCTGGAAGAAGACGCCGGCAAGTCGATTCACGAAGGCATGCCGCAGTCGGCGACCAGCAGCTACGTCGACCTCAACCGCTGCGGCGTGCCGCTGATCGAGATCGTCACCGAGCCGGACCTGCGCTCGGCCGAGGAAGCCGCCGAATACCTCATCCGCCTGCGCCAACTGCTGCGCTGGCTGGACGTCTCCGAAGCCAACATGGAGAGCTGAAAGACATGGCCCACCTGCTCGATCCGCTGGGACCCGTCCTCCACGTCCGCGACGATCTGATCAAGTACGTCGAGACTGCGTTCGGGACGAGGTTTCGCGTGCCCGGCGCGGCGTGCTCGCTCCTGATGCTG
>CBDUAS010000412.1:0-4154 GCA_965365185.1 uncultured bacterium
CCTTCGAAGGGCTTTTCCGGCTTGAGCGGCAGCCCGGGATACACGTAGCGCTGGCCCTTGGCCGGCATCGCGCTGAGGCCGACGAACCAGTGCTCCTCGCCGATGAAGTGCTCGTCCTCGGCGCCTTGCTTGGTGAGGGCGGGCGAGCCGTGCCTTGCGATCGCCGGCACCGGTCGTGGCGGCGAGATCCGGGTCCGTGGTTGCGGGATCTGCGACGACCGCGGGGGACGGCTCCGCCCCTTCCGTGGTCGGCGCGGCATCCTCGGGAAGCGGCGTTGGCACGGGCTGCGGTGACGGTGGCACGACAGGTGCCCGATAGACCTCCATGGCGCCCGCCAGGAGCGCTGCCGCCTGGTTTTCCTGGCGCTGCTGCGCAAAGCGCACGCTGAAGATCACCGAGAACACCAGGGCTACCGCCAGCAAGGCCCACCCGATGCGGCGGCGCCGCTCCATCAGCCAGTGGGTCAGGCGCCCGGTAGCGGTGATGAACTCGTCGTGTTTCAGATCTTTACGACGGAAAGGCTTCGAACTCATGGGCGGGATTCTATCATTCGGATCGACCTGACGAGTCGCCCTCGGCGCCGCTGCCGTGCTCGTGATCGTCCTCATCCCCGGCGCCGCGTGTCGCGTCCAGCGCAACGCCGGGAACCGGAGACGCCGTCGGCCCCTCGACCCAAGAGGAGCCATCCGGGCCGAACTCCTTCTTCCAGATCGGCGCGCTGAGCTTGAGCTGATCGATGGTGAAGCGACAGGCCGCGAATGCTTCATCCCGGTGTTCGGCCGCGACGGCGATGGCAACCGAAACCTCGCCGATCTCCAGCCGCCCGACGCGATGATGTATGGCGATCCCCGAGACTCCCCAGCGACGGGTGGCCACCGCGGCGATGTCGGCGAAAATGCGCTCCGCCATGCTCGCGTGTGCCTCGTACACCAGGTGCGTCGTGAGCGTGTCGCCGGTGTGGTCGCGCACGGTGCCCTCGAACGTACAAACTGCACCGCTGCCCGGCTCGGCCACCATCGCAGACAGGGCGGCGGCGCTGATCGGGCTGGCCACCACCGCGAACATCGGTGCGCTCAAGGTTCAGCCTCCACTCACGGGCGGGATGAAGCTCACCGCGTCGCCGTCGGCCAACGGCCGGGTCCAGTCCGCGTATTCGTCGTTCACCGCGACGGCCAGGGCGTCCCTCTGTGCCCGCACTGCCGGATAGTCGTCGCACAGCCGCGTGAAGCACGCCTCCGGCGTTGTTTCCGGCGGCATCCGCAACGAAACGCGCGCGCGCTGATCGCACGCTTCGCGCATACCGGCGAACAGGTGCACCTCGACGACAATCTCGGCTGGCATCGCTTGCTCAGACCGTGCCCCGGCGCAGCGTCAGGCCGCCGTCCACGAGCAGCGTTTGACCGGTCACGTAGTTGTCGGGGGCCATGAAGAAGCAAACTGCGCGGGCCACGTCTTCCGGATACCCGAAACGCGGAATGACGCCATCGTCAACGTACGGATCGTATTTACCGCTGCCGATCGATGTCAGGGCCATCCCGGACTCGGTGACTCCGGGGGCGACGACGTTCACGCGGATGTCTCGTTGCCCGCCGTACTCCTGAGCGAGGATGCGACCGGCATGAACCAGCGCCGACTTCGGCCCCGAGTACGCGAGGCTCCCCGCAAAGGCCGCCACCCCTTGCATCGACGAGAGCAGCACCAACGCACCGGGCGTGCCCTGATCCGCGAGGATCTCCGCGCACGCTCGGGCCAGGAGAATCGGACCGGTGTAATTGAGGCGCAGGGCGTTTTCGAGCGTCGCGAGATCGAGATCCTCGGGAGCCACCCGCGCCGGATCACCGACGCAGATGACTGCCCCGTAGAAGGTCTCCGCGTGCAGCGCCGCAAGCATCGAATCTCTTCCCGCGTCCGTGCCCACGTCGGCTTGCAGCAACCGAACGTCACGTTCGAAGCGCCGCTCGAGCCCGGCTTTGACGGACTCGGCGCGCTCGGCATCTCGAGCAAACCCCAGCACCAGGTCCGCCCCTGCCTGCATCAGGCGAGCGCTGATTGCGGAACCCAGGCCCCCCGCACCCCCGGCAACCAGTACCGAGCGTCCATCGAGACGATCGTCGAATGCGTAATCCTGGCGCGACGGGCTGCCACCGTCGTTTCCAAAGCCTTGCAACTATAATGGACGTGCAGCCCGCGCCGCGACTGGGCGCGGCACCCCGGGGCGCAGGACGCCCGTGCCGGCCGCAACAGCGACGCCCATCGCGTCCAACCCGGCGACCCGACCACCCTATGCCGAAGGACGAGATCATGACATCGCTGCGGAACAACGTCTGGCTGATCGTTGGTGCGCTCGCCGCCGTCGTCGCCGCAGGACTCCGCCCGGGTCAGGTCTTGCCGGCCGCCCTCGGTGACCTCATGCCCCTGCCCTGGGGGGCCGTCGGGGTCGGCCTGGGGGTTTTTGCTGTCTTCTCCGTCCTACACTTTCGCCTGCGGCTGGTGCAAGCGATGGAAGAGCACCGTGACGATCTGGAGCGCGGCGCCGCGGCCTCCCGTCTGATCCTCTCCGCGGTTGCGGACGGTCGCCGCTGGCTGCGCGTCGTGCAGGAGAACCTCGAGCTGGTTGCCGACGACGCGCAGGCCGACCGCGAGCGACAGCTCTATCTCTCCGGCGCCCGGGCGCACGCCGACAAGCTCGAGCAGGCCTTTGAACGCATCGAGGGCAACCAGCGACAACTCGATCGCTCCGCCGGCGGTGCGTCATGACGAACGGACGTCCGTTCATCGACGTCGTTGCCGCGGTCATCCTGCGCGATCGCTCGGTGTTGTTGTGCCAGCGGCACGACGGCGATCATCTGCCGTTGCTATGGGAGTTCCCGGGCGGCAAGGTCGACGCCGGGGAGACGCCGGAGGAGGCGCTGGCACGCGAGCTTCGCGAGGAGCTGGCCGTCAGCGCCGCGGTCGGCGAGCAGATCGCCCTCGTCGAGCACCACTATCGCGAGAAGAGCGTCCGCATCCGGTTCTTCAGCGCCGCCATTCGCGCCGGCGAGCCAAGACCTGTGGTGCACCGAGATCTCCGCTGGATTCGCCTCCCGGAGCTGCACCGATACGAGGTTCCACCCGCCAACCGCTCGGTCGTGCAGATGATCCGCGACGGGGTCGTGCGACCGTCATGATGTCTCGGACACGCGACTGTTCGGTGAAACCGCACTTCACTGAACGTGTGGAAAACCTTGTGCAAAACGAGGCCCCTTCCGCGGCTTTCGGCGTACTGGTGCGGCCCCTGACGGACTGCACTGAAACGTGTGCAGGACGAGTCAACGCGTGTTTCGCTGCGGCGCCATCTCGAAGCCCAGGATCGCGGCCGCACGGCAGTCATTCGCGCGGTCCGGCTCGGTCAGCTCGCTGCGCTCGTCGCTGACCTCCTCGCGGGCGCTCCCCTGCTCCGCTCCCATGGTGCCGCGGAACGCGTAGGTTGTCCCCAGTTCCGCGAGCACCGCAGGCCGCGCCGGGCCGCCCGCGGGCCCGAGCAACAACCGGAGCCGCTCGATCAAGCCGTAGTCGATGTCCTCGGCCACGGCCACCAGCAGCTCGTCTCCCGTCGAGGCCGCCTGCAACGCGCTGCGCAATGCCGCCGCCGCGCTCCCGTCATCCGCCGCGGCCGTGCGGGTGAACGACAGCCGCCCGGCGGATCCGTCCAGAACACCGATCACGACCGGCGCTTCGAGCAGCGGCACGCCGTTCAAGTTCAGGCGCGAGACGCGCCCCGGCAGGATCTCGGCAAGCAGGTCAGCCCGAGGGAGGCCGCCGGGGCGGCTGAGGTAGAGCTCGAGTACTACCGGCACCGGGGCTCTCTCCACCCCGGTCAGGTCCACAACGGCGCTGCGCCGGGCCCCCGGGGGCCCCTGCTCGACAGGCGCACGGAACAGCGGCGCCCCGTCTGCGCTCACGTGCAGCTCGCATCCGGACGCGGACGCGTCGAGCTCGACGACCATCCGCTCACCGAGGAGTCGAGCGGGTATCCGCCGTCGTGCCCAGCCTCCTTCGGCACCGTTGCCAATGCGGTGGATGACGTCGTCCCCCTGCGCCCAGGCAACCGGGAGCCCCGCGTCCAGTGCCGCTGATCGGGCCTCCTCGCCGCCGTCGTCGAGGCCGGGATGGG
>CBDUAS010000413.1:0-4145 GCA_965365185.1 uncultured bacterium
GGGCAGCGCGCGCCCGTCATCGGTGGTCAGCGGATCGAGGAAGGCGGGCTCGACCGCCCGCACCTTCGCTGCCGCCGCGCCCGGGCCGCCGAGCTCGATCAGCGCTGCGACCGGAACCATGAGCAACGCGCCAGCCATGAGCAGAGCCTGCACCAGATCGGTCCAGGACACGGCGAGAAAGCCGCCGAAGAAGGCATAGAGCAGGATGGCTCCCGCTCCGGCGGCGACGGCGACGGCGTAAGGCAGGTCGAACACGGTCTCGAACAGACGCCCGCCGGCGACCAGCCCGGAGCTGGTGTAGAAGGTGAAGAACAGCAGGATGAACCCACCCGCGATTACCCGCAGGAGGTGGCCCTGATCGGCGAATCGCTGCTCGAGAAAAGCAGGGAGGGTGAGGGCGTCGCCGGCCATCTCGCTGTACGCACGGAGCCGCCGTGCGACCACGCGCCAATTGAGATACGTGCCGACGAGCAGCCCGAGGGCCAGCCACAGTGCCTCCAGCCCCGCGGCGTAGGCGAGCCCGGGCAGCCCGAGGAGCAGCCAGCCGCTCATGTCGGAGGCGCCCGCGCTCAGCGCCGCCACCCAACGTCCGAGCCGGCGCCCGGCGAGCACGAAATCCGAGAGAACGCGGGTCCGGCGCCACGCCAGCACGCCGATGACGCCGAGCATCACCAGATAGGCGAGGAACCCCGTCGCGATGCCGAGACGCTCGACGCTCACGACTCCGCGCGGGCAGCCGCCCGCAACGCGACGCGTCGGATCTTGCCCGACACCGTCTTCGGCAGCTCGTCCACAAACGCGACCTCCCGCGGGTACTTGTAGGGCGCGGTCTGACTCTTGACGAACGCCTGCAGCGCTCCGGCCAGTGCCCCGGACGGCTCGTGACCCCTCGCGAGCACCACGTAGGCCTTGACGATCTCGCCGCGCAGCGCGTCGGGCTTGCCCACCACCGCGGCCTCGGCGACGGCCGGATGCTCGAGCAACGCGCTCTCGACCTCGAACGGGCCGATGCGGTAGCCGGCCGAGGTGATGACGTCGTCGTGCCGGCCGACGAACCAGAGGTAGCCATCAGCGTCGCGGGTCGCGGTGTCGCCGGTGAGATACCAGTCACCGCGGAAGCAGCGCCGCGTCGCCGCCTCGTCTCGCCAGTAGCCGCGAAACAGCCCGGGTGGCCACGGCTCGCCGACTCGGACCGCGATCTCCCCCACTTCGCCGCCTCGTCCACCACGTCGACGTCGAGCCCCGGCGCCGGCCGGCCCATGGAGCCGGGGCGGATGGGCAGGGCCGGGTAGTTCGCCACCAGGCACACGCTTTCGGTCTGGCCGTATCCGTCGTAGACGTCGACGCCGGTCGCGGCCTTCCAGATCCGCATCACCTCGGGATTGAGCGGCTCGCCGGCGCTCATCGCGTGGCGCAGCGTAGAGAACTCGTACCCGCCGAGCTCCATCTGCGCGAACATGCGGTACGCGGTGGGCGGCGCGCAGAACGTGGTCACCCCGAGCCGACCGATGAGCTCGAGGTGCGTCTCCGGGTCGAAGCGTGTTCCCGCGTCGTAGACGACCGAGGCAGCGCCCACCATTAGCGGGCCGAACAGCACGCCCCAGGCCGCCTTGGCCCAGCCCGTGTCGGACAGCGTCCAGTGCAAGTCCCCGGGCTCGAGGTCCATCCAGTACCGGCCGGTGATGAGGTGCGCTGCCGCGTAGGCATGGCTGTGCGGCACCATCTTCGGCGGTCCCGTCGTGCCCGAGGTGAAGAAGGCGAGCATCGGCTCGGTCGCTGCCGTCGGCGGCACCTGAGCCCGCTCGAGAGTGTCCGCCGCGGCCCTGCACGCCGCGTCGAGATGCACCCAGCCGGGCCGCTCATCGCCGAGCACGAGCAGCAGCTCGAGGCTCGGGCAGCTCGCGCGAACGGCTTCGACTTTCGCGGCGTTGTCAGCCGAGACGACGGCGATGCGCGCGCCAGCGTGTTTGACGCGATAGGCGACGTCCTTCGCCGTCAGCAGGTTGGTGCCGGGCATCGCAACGATGCCGCTCTTGATGCAGCCGATTACGACATCGAAGAAGACCGGGCCCCGCGGCACCATCACCAGTGCGTAATCTCCCTTACGCGCGCCGAGCGCAAGCAGCGTGCTCGCGACGCGATTAGAGCGACGATCGAGGTCCGAATAGCTGAGCCGTTCGACGTGACGCACCGTGCGGTCGACCGCGACCACCGCGGTCTTGTCGGCGACCCGCGCGCGCTCGGCCACGACGTCGAACCCGAAGTTGAAGCTCGCGGGGACGTCGAGTCGAAACGCCTCGCGGCAGGCCTCGTAATCTGCCATTTTCGCCAGCGTGAGCATGCGAAGCAGGCTGCCGGATCCGAACTCTGGAGTCGAGCCCGCGCCGGGCCACGCCCAGGTGGATCCAGGGAGTTCGCCCGCGGGGGCACCTCGGTCGGACCCGACGCCGCATGCGGCGAGCGCGCGCTGGAGAAGCAATCCCGGGAGGGACAGTCGGTGCGGAGCGCACCGTATCGGAACGGTCACCGGCGGCCCGCCGGTGTCGCCGTCAATGAAGGCCCTGACGGTTGGCCGGGTCGCTGAATCCGTGGGTCGGGCGGCCCGTACGAGGGTGCGTCTGCAGTTGCCACCCTCTGAGATCGATAAGACCTTCGCTACGAGAGGCGTCATCGCAGGGGCCTTGGTCGATACGCGATGATGCGGGATGCACGCCAGGCCTGCGCCAGCGGCGTCACCTCGAATACAGGCCGTGCCGGACGATGCCCCCGCGGGCGCCCGGCAACCGCTCAGGCGCGCGGCGTTGTCGCGGAGCCCAGGCATCCCCCGTGCGGCGTTGTTGCATGACTCCCGGCTACCTCCGTCGATATCAACGACTCACGGCTTTACATGTGAATCGACTAGCACTGCAAATTCAGTGACTTAGCTGAGTCATGCAACTACGCCGATTGTGGGCTCGCACGAATCTCATCGCCACCTCCCCGATGATCGCCCCGGTACGGCTGACGGAGACTACGCCGACCTACCCCGGTCACAGTGATCACGTGACGGGAGTCACGGCCGGTGACCCGGGTTGCCGGCGACGGCGAGGGCTGGTGCCGGCGCGACCGTCGGGCTCGAGCAGGTCATCGGGACGTTCCGCCGCCGCCATCGGCATGCAGGCGGCGCGCAACGGCAAAGGGCAGGTAACACAGCCAGCAGACCAGCACGGTCACCCCCGCCAGCCCGAACAGATAGATCGGCCAGGGCCCGAGAAAATCGAGCAGCGACCGCCCCGCCGGCTTCTCACACAGGAACATGTAGTTGGTGCCGAGGATCACGTTGAGCCCCCCGACGATCGCCGCATAGAGGGCGGTCACCGCGAGCGTGATGACGACGGACTTCGGTCGCGGCCGGAACCCGTAGCCGAAGATCCCGCACACCACCGCGCCCACCACGAGGCCGTGCCCGAGGAAGAACGTGATGAACACGGGGTCCGGGAATCCCAGCGCCAGGTTCGGCGTCAGCAGGGCGGTGACCGATCCACCCATGGTCCAGAAGTAGGCCACCTCGAAGGTGCGGTAGCTGCGGAGCACGAGCATGTACGCGCACAGGAACGAATTGACGTCGCAGAGATCCAGCGGCAGCGCATGGGTCCAGCTGTAGCCGTAGATGCCGATGGCGACGGCCAACTTGCCGAGCTCCAGCACAACGAGGACCACGGCCACCGGCGCCAGCATGGTTGCGAGCCGGTGGGTATCGGACCGCCGTGCGACCTGGCCGAGCCATACACACACGGCGAGGATCAGCGCCAGGGTCAGCAGGTGCACGTGACCGAACAGGACGAATTCCGGGCTGGTGCTCATGGCGGGACTCCCGCGTCGTCCGAGGGCGCGACGGGCCTCCTGCGGTCTCGCTCCGCGCGGCGCCGAGAGCGCAGACAACCTCCGTGCCGCGCGCCGGATAAAGTGCCGCGACGGGCGCCTCCCCGGCCACGATCGTGCATCGCCCGCGCAAAGGACAGGGAGAGGAAGGCGATGCTCAGCAGCAGGATCGTCCGCGGCGCGGGCACGCTTCCAGGAGGGGGCGCGGCAGGCGCGATCGTGACCGAGCTTCTGTCCAGGCGGAAGTCCTTTAGGGCTCTGGTCAGAATAACTTCACCACCTGG
>CBDUAS010000414.1:0-4142 GCA_965365185.1 uncultured bacterium
TTATGACCGCCACTTTCCCGAGCACCTGCGGGCTCTGACCGTCGGCGGCGCCGAGCTCATTCTCAGCCCGTTCGCCGGGACTTCGGCTGATCCGGGCCGCGGCTACGAGATCGAGATGCAGGGGGCGGCCTTCTCCAACGCCGTGTTCATCGCCTGCTGCAATCGTGTCGGCGAGGAGGCGTCGTTGACGTTCGCGGGCGGCTCGTTCGTCGTCGATCCGGCGGGCGACATCATCGCCCGAGCCGGGGGTGAGGAGGAGTTGCTGATCGTCGACATCGACCGCGGCGAGATCGCCAGGAACCGCAACAAGCGCCCGTTCCTCAGAGATCGACGTCCGGGATTGTACGGAGTTCTTTCCCGAGAGTAGCGGCCGCCGCTCTTACTGCGCGGAGCCCTGACTGGCGAGCGTCAGCAGATTTGCGGCCTGCGGAAAGAAGTCCAGCGTCTTCATTACCTGGTCGTCGAATCGCAGCAGCACCTCGCGGCCCGTATCGCCACCCCAAACGGCCGCGGCGATGTCCGACTTGATGTAGGTGCGGATGTCCTCGCGTGCGGGTTCGAGGTCCTCGTCGGTCAGCGGTGCCTGCGGCGAGGCATTGCCCGTGTATGTCGCCCACGCTGCGTCCAAGGGGGCACGAATGTCGTCGCGGCGAACGAAGGCGATGAAGTCGTCCACGATCTCGTCGGTCACGACGAAGTTCTCGTTGAAGTCGGCGAAATCGACCGGCAGCTCGGCGGCATGCTCCGCGGCGTACTTGACGCCGTAGCGAAAGAACAGGCGCAGCGGCGCCCGGTACATCACTGCTGAAATCCGGCGCACACGGGTCGGCTCCAGGTCGATGTCCGGATGGATACCGCCACCGCCGTAAACCGTGCGTCCCGCGGCCGTGTGGTAGACGGGACGATCTTCCTCTTCGTCGGTCCAGGGCGCGTCGGGATCGTCTTCGGATCGCACGTCGCCGACTTCAGCCAAGTACTCTTCGATCTCCTTGTCCTTGTAGTCACGCTGGATCAACCGGCCGCTCGGCGTGTAGTAGCGCGCGATGGTCAAGAAGAGGGCGGAGCCGTCGCGGAACTGGAACTGGTTCTGCACCAGCGCTTTGCCGAACGTCGTCTCGCCGACGATCAGGGCGCGATCCCAGTCCTGCAAGGCACCGGAGACGATCTCCGAGGCGCTGGCGGAGCCGCTGTTCACCAGCACGACCATGGGCATCGGGGGATGCGTGTCGCGGTCCGTCGAATGGATCGGCTCGTTGGCCACGGCCGTGCGGCCGCGCGTCTCCACGATCATCTTGCCGCCCGGCAGAAACTTGTCGGTGAGCTGCAGGGCTTGCGACATCAAACCGCCGCCGTTGCCCCGCAGGTCGAACACCAGGCGGCGCATTCCCTGGGCCTCGAGCTCGCTGAGGGCCTGCTCGACCTGGACGGCAGTCTTCTGCGAGAACGTGTTGAGGCGGATGTAGCCCGTCTGTTCGTCGAGCATGGCGACGATCGATACCGCGGCGATGGCCACGTTGCCTCGCGTGATCGTGTAGTCGAGAAGCTCTTCCACGCCCGGGCGACGGACCGTCACGTTGACGTTGGTGTTCGCCGGGCCGCGCAGGCGCGCGTAGACGGTGTCGACGTCCCACCCGATCGAGCTTTGCCCCTCCACCGCGATGATCTCGTCACCGGGTCGCAGGCCGAGCTTCTGCGATGGCCCACCCTCGAGCGCGTCGAGCACTGTCAGAACGCCGTCAAAGATCTCGAACGACACGCCGATGCCCGCGTAGTCCCCGCGATACTGTTCCTGGAGCTGCCGGTACTCCTCGGCGCTGTAGTAGCGCGAATGAGGATCGAGGTTCTCCAGGACGCCACGCGTGGCGTTGTCGAACAGCTCGTCGACATCGACCTCGTCAACGTAGTGACGGTCGATGATCTCCATGATGTCCTCCAGGACCTGGAGGCGGGTGTAGATCTGCCCCGCTGCGGTGGCCATGGAAGGACCGTAGGCGGCGGCGGCAATGGTGACGAGCACGAGGCCGAGGGCAATGCCCCAGCGTGACAGTTTGCGCATGTTCTGTAATCGCCTCGAGAAGCTGATTCTGTGAATTCGGCCGTTCGCGGCTATGATCCCCGGTGACGAGACCGTACCTTCAGGGCGAGCCTCACCCCGTCGCGGCGAAGTGACCCACGGTGCGACGAGGCTCAGGACGCCGCGAGCGTCCTCCTTTAGAGTACACGACGGCGGCGCGAGTGGCGGAGCATCTTCGCGGAGGTGGTCGCAATTTGAGTTACGAACACGACGATTCGACGGCCGGGGGCTCTTTGACGCCGGGGCCCGAGAGCAGTCCCGCCGGCGAAGACGCGGGCGCTTCACCGCGCAACGGTTTGGCCTGGGAGCGACGCTTCGAGATCGGCCTCGCGGCAGGTGTGCTGGGGACCATCCGTGAGGTGGTGTTCAGCCCGACGGCGGCCTTCCGGGCCATGCGGCAGGAGGGGGGTTGGGCGGAGCCACTGGCTTTCGCGGTGCTGGTCGGCAGCGTCGCCGTTTGGGTGGCGCAGGGGTGGGACGTGGTCACGAGTACGCTGCTGGCCGGGATGACGGGAGCGCAGGCGCAGGACATCGTCGCCGCCAACATCGCCACGATCTGGCTGGCCCTGTTCGCGCCTCTGCTGGTTTGCGCGTCGACCTTCTTCGGCGCCGCGATCGTCCACGGGCTGCTGCTGCTGTTCGGCGGCGCCCCGAAGCCGTACGAAACCACCTTCCGCGTGGTTTCTTATAGCTGGGCCGTCGGCGTGTTCAACCTTGTGCCGATCTGCGGCGTGTTCCTGGGTTCGGTCTGGCGCATCGTCGTGCAGATCATCGGCGTGCGTGAGGCGCAGGAGGTTCCGCCCGGACGCGCCGCGGCTGCGGTGCTGGTGCCCTTGTTGCTGCTTTGCTTTTGCCTGGCGATGCTCGTTGTCGCCACCGTCGGCCTTGCCGGCCTGGTGCAGCTAGGGATGCAATGAGCGCGGCGCCTGAGGGGAAGCGCGCGGCTCCAGCGCGGCTCACGGACGACCTCCATGCTCTCGGTGCGCTGAGCGGATTGGCAGTCTTGCTCGCGGCGTGGGGGTATCCGCTCTGGGAAGGCGCGTGGGGTGCGCTGTGCCCGCTGCGAGAGCTCACGGGGATACCCTGTCCGACGTGCTTCGGGACACGCGCGCTGATCGCCGCCGCTGCCGGGCACTGGATGCAGGCCCTGCGCTTCAACCCCCTGGTGGCGGTGTGCGGTATCGGGTTGCTGGCGTATGTGCCCTGGGCGGGCGCAACGGTCATCGGCGACTGGCCGCGGCCGCGCCTGCCGGAAGCCCTCGTCGCACGCGCGGCCAAGGTCGCCGGTGTAGTGGTGCTGGCGAACTGGGTCTACTTGCTCGTCGCCCACGTCTGAGCGTCCGTGCCGGCGCGCGGCCCACGAGCGTCGCAACAACGATTGACCGGCTGCCCGCAAGCGTCGCAACAACGATTGACCAGCCGTTCGCAAGCACCGCAACAACGATTGACCGGCCGCTCGGAGACGGCTTAGACTCGCCAGTGACCTACTCCATCGACAGGCGGGAGACGGTATGGCCGAACCACAGGTGAGCACTGCCGGGAGCTTCCTCGACAACTTCGTCGACTATCTCAAGCGCGCCCTCGAAATCGTGCAGCTCAACGGCGACGAGATCGACCGCGTCAAGGCTGATGATGACGCGTTCACGATGGGCCTGGTGATCATCGCGCTTTCGGGTGTGGCGCTCGCGATCGGCTCGATGGTGACGTTCGGTGTGGTCGTCTTTCCGGTCCTCTGTCTCATCGGGGCGTTCGTCGGCGCCGGCATCCTGCACCTGATCGCCACCGTTGCCTTCAAGGGCGAGGGCGAGTTCCTCGACTTCTTTCGGCCCTTTTCCTTTGCCTACGTCCTCACCTGGGTGAGCGTCGTGTGGGTGCTGAATTTCGTCCTTACACCGATCGCCTACGTCTGGATGTGCGTCGTCTGGGTGGTCTGCGTCGAGCGCGTGTACGGCCTCGAGCGCCCGCAAGCCATCGCCACGGTGGCGATTCCGGTTGTCGTGTTGACGGTGCTGTTCTTCATGTTCGCCGCGGCGGCGCTGTCGATCGCCGTGTTGATCGGCGCCCTCGC
>CBDUAS010000415.1:0-4140 GCA_965365185.1 uncultured bacterium
GTCGGTGATGCTGTTGATCGGCGCCGGGCTGCTCATTCGCAGCTTCGAGCAGGCCCTGGACGTAGATCCCGGGTTCGACCCTGACCACATCCTGACGGCACGCATTCGCTTGCCCATGCCCTTCGTCGACACGGAGAACTGGGCGACGTCCGTTACCTTCTTCGAACAAGCGATCGAGCGCCTTCGAGGGCTTCCCGGCGTCACCGGCGTGAGCGCCGCCTATCAGCTTCCGACCGACGGCGGGTGGAGCAACAGCTTCACCTTCCCGGACCGCCCGCCCCCGGCCGAGGGGCAGAGCCCCTATGCCCTCTTCCGGCCGGTCAGCCCGGGGTTCTTCGAGCTCGTCGGCATCGAGCTGCTCCGCGGCCGCACGTTCACCGCCGCTGACCGCGCCGACGCCCCCCGGGTCGTCATCGTCAATCGCGCCTTCGTCGACCGCTTCTTCAGCGACGGCGAGGCTCCCCTGGGCAAGAAGATCTCCGCCGGGAACTGGTGGGCCGGTGGCCCGCCGGAGTACGAGATCGTTGGCGTGGTCGAGAACGTGTTGTTTTCCGGCCGCACACAAGAGCCCGCGGCGGCGACCTATTTCCCCCACGCGCAGCAACCGGTGCGCGAGATGTCGCTGATGCTTCGCACCTCGGTCCCACCGATCGAGCTCGTCGGCGCGATGCGCGCCGAGATCGAGGCGCTTGACCCGACCCTACCGGTCGACGGCGTGGCGACCCTGGGCGAGCTACTGGCACAGGACGAAGTGGTCCGTCGCACGCTGGCCGTGCTCAGCACGATGTTCGCGCTCAGCGCATTATTGCTGACGACAATCGGCCTGTTCGGCGTGATGAACTTCGCCGTGGCACAGCGGCGCCGTGAGCTGGGCATCCGCATGGCGCTGGGCGCGCGCGCAGCGGACGTGCGGGCGATGGTGCTACGCCGCGGCTCCGCCCTCGTCGTCTTCGGACTGGTGCTCGGCTTGGCCGGCGCCGTCGTCGTTTCCCGCGCCATTCAGGGCATGCTGTTCGAGACCGCGCCTTGGGACCCGTTGACCATCGTCATGGTCAGCTCGGCACTCGCGCTCGTCAGCATGCTGGCCTGCTGGATACCTGCCCGGCGGGCGACACGGGTCGATCCGATGGTGTCGCTACGCGCCGACTGATCCGAAGGGGCCCGTGGGCGGTGGCGGCCGCACGAAGCGCGGGGTCGGCCCTGGCCGGCAATCCCGCTCGGGCTACGGGACCTCGAACATCGGCGGAAAGTCGAGGGTGCCGGCGGCCGCGTGGTTGAGCAAGTAGGCCAGCCGCACGCCCGCTTGCTTGAGCCGCAGCTCGACGATGGGCGCGGCGCGGTCGAAGTAATCGTCGCCGAGTCGTCCGTCCGCGGGGATGTCGTACACCAAGTCCTCGAGCACCTCGTAGGACTCTCGCGACCAGCCCACGATGTCGAAGCTTTCCCAGGTGGCTACCTCGGCGTCGGTGATCTGCGCGTCGAGCCGGTGCGCTGTGGCGACGGGATCGTCGTACAGCCCCATGCGGTCGGGAATGTGAAAGTCCCACACGGCGTGCAGACGTTGGTCCCGTTCGCCGTAGAAATCCACGAAGACGTCGTTGCCGCCACGGTCGTGAGCGTAGCCGACGTGCAGCGGCTGGTGCAGATCACCGACGAAGTGGCCGACGAACTTGAGCGCGTTGGCGCGGCGTATCTGCATGCTCTCGCGATTGCCCGGGTCCATCGATGTGTAGTGCGCGTAGCGCACGACGGCGAGCTGCACGCAGTCGTAGTTGGCGCAGTCGCGCTGCATGACCATCTCCGGAGCATCGGGCACGACGACGTTCATGAAATGGTACTCGTACGTTGCCTTGTGGTCCGCGTGGCGCGACGAATCCGGCCAGCCGCACGAGCGATAAAAGGTCTCGGACGGCTCCTGGTCGTACCGGCGGATCTCGAACACCATGTCGCGCGCCTCATCGCTGAGACGCTGAAAAGCGATCTCGCAGACGATGTCGTGTCCGCCCAGTGCCCACACGGCGCCGGGTGTCGCATGCGCACCCCGAGTGCCGGTCACCGGGGTCGAAATCATCGTCCCGATTGCCGTAACTACCAGCCATTTCACGCTCCGTGACCGCATCTTCATCATCTCCTGGAATCGCGCCGTGGGGGCGGGTGAGCAGCAAGCAATGATCGCCGGCTCGGCGATCCGGCCCCCATCTCGGGCACCGTTACGCATGGTACGCCGTGATTCTCCTTGCCGTGGCGACGGCTCTCAGCAAAGCAACCGAACCGTGCCCGCCTCAACGTTCTCGGTAACGCTACCGACGACCGCCGCGCGCCCGTATCCGCGCGCGCGAAGGGCGTCGACACACTCGCGGGCGCGATCGCCCGGAACCCCGGCCAACAACCCGCCCGCCGTCTGCGGATCGAACAGCAGCGGGTAGGCCGAATGTGCTGCGGCCTCCGGCGCATTGACGAGAGCGTGCTCGAGCCGCTGGTTCGCCGCCTGCCACGACGAGACCAGGCCGGCCCCGGCAAGCTCGACGGCGCCGTCCAGACACGGTAATGCGCCGAGCTCCAGCGTCACGGCGAGCCGCGACGCGGCGGCCATTTGCAGCAGGTGTCCGACGAGACCGAAACCGGTGACGTCGGTCATCGCCGACGCTCCGTGCTCGAGAAGGCAGGCGGCGGCGGCGCGACTCGATTGCATCATCGAGCGCAGGGCGCCCTCTATCCAGCGGCCCTTCGCCTTTCGTCGCATGTCTGCGGCGAACAGCACGCCGGTGCCGAGCGGCTTGCTGAGGATCAGCATCTCTCCGGCTTGCAGATCGCCGGTGCCATGAGCGCGGCCGGCATCGACGAGACCGTTGACGCTGAACCCGAGCGCCAGCTCGGCTCCCTCGGCCGTGTGCCCGCCGACCAGCGCCGTCTCTTCTGCACCGAAGAGGTCGACTGCACCGGCGAGAACCTGCAACAGATCGGCCTCGACCTTCGCCTCCAGACCATGTGGCATGACCACAATGGCCAGCGCCGATTGCGGCTCTGCCGCCATGGCGAACACGTCGCCGAGAGCGTGGTTCGCCGCCACCTTGCCGAAAACGTAGGGATCGTCGATGAAGGCACGGAAGAAATCCGTGGTCTGCACGAGCTGCTTTCCCGTCGGGACCTCGATGACTGCCGCGTCGTCGCGGCTCTCGAGGCCCACGACGACGTCGTCGCGACACACCGGCTCGAGCTGAGCCAGGACACGGGAAAGCACGCCGGCCCCGACCTTCGCGCCACATCCGCCGCAGCGCATGGGCGGGGCTTCGATCAGCTCGAACGCCTTCTCGCGGTCGGAGATGCCCGAGGGAAGATGACGCGCATGGAGCACATGGTCGCGAGCCAGCTCCGCCGTCGCCTCGTCGTTGACGAGTCGCCCGTCGATGGGCGCCGGCTGGTCTTCCGCGCCCGGCTCCATTTCCGGGAGCTCGTTGAAGTCACGCATGAAACGCCGATCGATGCGGTCCTTCCAGCGCCACACCCAGGCGCCCTCGGCGGCCCATTCGCCCCGCGATGCCACGGCGTACCGATCGCCGGTGGAGATGAGGCTGAGGAACTTCGCTTGCGGATGAAAGGGCTCCGCTGCCTCGCCGAGCAGACGTGCGCGCAGGTTCGCGGTCAACGGCGGCCCTTGACGGACGGCGAACACGCCGGCCTTGGGACGAGGGTGGTCGCGAACCGCGGCGACGTCGCCGGCGGCGAAGATGTCCGGGTCGCTCAGCGTTTGCAGGGTGTCGTGGACCTCGATGAAGCCCCTTCCGTCGACCTCGAGACCGCTTTCGCCGGGCCACGATGCCGCCCGGGCAGTGGTCACCCACAGCACCTCGTCGGCATCCAGGTGGGCGCCGCCTTCGAGCTCGAGGCGATACCGGCGCGGCAACCCGATCGGTCGAAGGTCGTCCTCGGTGTCGACGGGGTCGGTTTCGGCGCTGTGCGCCACCTCGTCTTGCGGCGCCTCAGGCACACCGCGCCCCATCGGGCTTGACCTCTCCCGGGCCACGCTCGCTACCCGGCACCCTGCGTGCACCTCGACCTCGCGCTCCGCCAGCACGCGCGCGAACTTCGAGCGCACGCGGTGATTGTGTGAGGGAAGAATCTCGTCCGTGGCGGTGACCA
>CBDUAS010000416.1:0-4139 GCA_965365185.1 uncultured bacterium
CGAGGGCCGGGCGGTCCTCCGACTCCGCGTACAGACGACCCACAGCCGGTTCGACAGCGAGCACGTCGAACACCGCGGCGGATGCGCGGGCGCCCTCGATGCGTTCGGGGTCGTCGTCTCCCAGGAGGGTGAACGACGCATCGCGGTAGACGCCGATGTCGGTGAAGACCGTCTGCTGGTCGCGGAAGTCGACGTAGTTGAGCGGGGACAGGCTGAGCTCGTCGAAGCCACGCTCCGGCATTGTCTCCGAGACGACGACGAGCCGCTCGCCGTCCGGGTACGGAAGCGACTTGAGCAACATGGTGTTGGTGAGGGCGAAGATCGCCACGTTGGCGCCGATACCGAGCGACAGCGTCACGATGGCGATTACGGCGAAACCCGGGCTGCGCACAACCGTGCGTAGCGCCAGACCTAAATCCTGGGTGAGCCTGTCCATGATGCTGCTCCGTCGATGGGTGTCAGCCCCGTGGTTGCGGCGCGCGAACCGCATGTGCTCGCGTCGCCATGCGAGATCATCGGGGAGCCCGCGGAGCGTAGAGGCAAGGAAAAGCAACTCGTCGCGAAAGCGGCCGCCCGGGGACGTGCCTGCGGCGGGCGGATCGGCCGGGGCAACCATGTCGCGCGTAGTGGATCGGGCAGCACGGAGCTCCCGCTGCGATTCCCACAGCCAGGAGTCGACCTCGGCGCGTCGCCGCCGGCGCACGTCCACCGGCATGCCGGTGGTGTATAGGCGCACCCACAGGCGGGTCAGCCACACGGCCGTTGCGCCGCCGGGCCGCGAATCCGCGGTCCGCCCGGGGCTCGGGTCCACGGTCCGTCCGGCTTGTGGGCCCGCGGTCCGCCCGGGTTGCGGGTCCATCACGTCGTCGCCCCGCGGCGCGCAACGCCCGCGGCGCCGCGCTCCCTCTCGTGCGCCCGGGCGAGAGCTTCCACCCCTTGCACGGTGACGCGATACAGCCGCCGCAACGGCCTGCCCTCATCGGCAGCAACCTGCGGCTCTTCCCAGCGGGACTCCAGCAACCCGGCCTTCTCCAAACGGGCGAGCGAGCGGTACAACGTGCCGTGGGCCGTCAGGCGCCTCGCACCCGCGGCGTCGGACATCCGCTTGGCGAGGAGAAAGCCGTGGAATTCGTCGGCGCCGCCGTCACGGAGCTCCAAACCGGCCTCGAGCGTGGCAACCTCCAGGGGGACGAGCGTTCCCTTCTTTCTTCGCATGAGAACAGAATAAGCAGATATCTGCACATTCGTCAACCGACACCCTCCGTGGTCACACGTTCGGTTCACGATCGGGACCGTCGTCGTATTGGGGTCAGGCGCTGCAAGCCTGGATCTAGTCGCGGTGCGGCCGATCGTCACCTGGCACTGCGCGTCCCGGATTCCGACGCCCGACTGGACACTGACTCCCGGCCTCCGCACAATGCGCCCACAGGGCAGCTATTGCGCCCACGGGAGCTGGCTATGAGCGGATCGGACATCTTTGCGGCGGCCTGGCGCGCGTTCCGGTTCGCCTGGCCGCAGCTCGTCGGTACCGATCTTGCCTACAAGGCGGCGGCCTTCGCGCTGTTGTTCCCTCTCAGCAGCCTGGCCCTGCGGGGGTTCCTGGCGTTGGGCGGCAATCAGGTAGTCGCCGACCTCGACATCCTGGTCTTCGCGCTGAGTCCCCTCGGAGTGGTGACCTTGGTGGCCATGGGTGCCATCTTGCTGACCGTCGTTGCCTTACAGGTAGCGTGCCTGATGACCATCGGCTTGGCCGCGGAGCAACGGACCCGCATCGGTGTCCTCCAGACGCTCGAGTTCGTCGCCGGTCGTGCCGTCCCGGTCGTTCGTCTCAGCGCAGCCGTGGTGGGGCGGACGATCCTGATCAGCCTCCCCTTTCTCGCCGCCGGTGGGGCCGTGTTCCTGTGGCTGCTCACCGACTACGACATCAACTACTACCTGAGCGAGAAGCCGCCGGTGTCTTGGCTCGCCGCCGCCTTGATCGGGTCGACCCTGGTAGCACTCCTGGCGGTGCTGCTACCCCGGCTGATCGGCTGGACGTTCGCCATGCCGCTCGTTGTGTTCGAAGGGATGCCGCCCGCTCAGGCCCTTCGGCAAAGCACGGAAAGGATGGCCGGTCACCGGACGCGGGTGGCGCTCGTCATCGCCGTCTGGGCGGGCGTCTCGCTGGCCGCCGGCGCCGTCGTTTTCGGCGCGGTGCGATTGCTGGCCGTAAACACGGTGGAGCTCGTCATCGGCCGGCCCGCCGCAGTGGTCTTCGTCGTCGGCGTGATCGTCGTCGTTTGGGGCGCGGCCAACCTGCTGGTCTCGGTCGGCGGCATGGTGGCCTTCGCCCTGCTCGCTGTGCGGCTTTACCAGGCCTGGGCACCATCGACCGAATCCCGGCGCTCGTGGGCGCCGAAGGCTCCCGAGTCGGCGCAGCTGATCAGGTTCGGCTGGAGCCCGCGCACGTTGGCGGCGGTCTTCATCGGCGTATGCCTCGTCGCGGCGGCTCTGGGCGCGGTTCTCATCGCCGGCGTGCCCACCGATGCCGACGTCGAGATCATTGCCCATCGCGGCGCCGCCGGGGCGGCGCCGGAAAACACCCTGGCCGCGTTCGAACGTGCGATCGGCGACGGCGCCGATTGGGTGGAGCTCGACGTGCAGGAGACTGCCGACGGCCGCGTCGTCGTGCTGCACGACGCCGATCTGATGAAGATCGCCGGCGTCGACCTGGCGATCTGGGACGCCACCTACGACGAGCTCCAGGACATCGACATCGGAAGCTGGTTCGCTCCCGCGTTCGCCGACCAGCGCGTACCGCTGCTGTCCGAGGTTCTCGAGCTGTGCAAGGGGCGCGTCGGCGTGTTCATCGAGCTCAAGTACTACGGCCACGACCAGCAGCTCGAGGAGCGGGTCGTCGACATCGTCGAGGCCGCAGGCATGGCTTCGGACATCGTCGTGATGTCGCTCAAGTACGGGGGCATCCAGAAGGTCCAGGCTTTCCGCCCCGGCTGGCGCGTCGGCTTGCTCACGGCCACCGCCGTGGGTGACCTCACACGGCTCGACGCCGACTTCCTTGCGGTGAACGCAGGTCTTGCCACGGGGACCTTTGTCCGCGCCACGCATCGACGCGGCAAGGATGCCTACGTCTGGACCATCAACGACCGCATGGAAATGGTGCGCTTCATCGGCCGCGGCATCGACGGCATCATCACCGACGAGCCGGGCGCGTTGCGCGAGGTGCGCGCCGCTGTGGCCGGTCTCTCGCCGCTGCAGCGTCTTCTCCTCGAGGTCGCGTTGCGATTGGGAATCGTGCCGCAGGCGGAGGACGAAGAGGGCGACGATCTCGAAGGCGAGACCGAAATCGGGCCGGCGGCGGCGGAAGCCGGTCAGGCCGCCGCCTTTCCCTGGTAGTTCTTCCCCGGGGCCGAGCAGAGGCTCCGGTCGCGACTCCGCCGCGGTATTTGTTCCGCCGAGTGCCGCCCTCTCCCGAGGCTGCGGCGCACTGCTATCGTTGCATCATGCTTCGCACCGCCTTGGTCCTCGCGCTGTTGCCCGCTGGCGCCGTTTGGGCGCAGGAAGCTCCGCCGCGCGTGGTCGTTTCCGCCGGGGCCGAGTGGTCTCGATTCGCCGACGTCGCGCCGCTCGAGGAGGATGGCCAGACGAGTACCGGGTTCGAGCTGACGGATTCCGGCTTCGACCTGACGTTCGGTGGCGAGGTGGCGATCACGCGCTGGCTCGGCGTGGGCGCGGCGCACGAGCGGCTGTCGCGTGTGGAGCTGCAACAGACGTTCGACGTCGACGGCTTCCGCGGCTTCAGCAGCGAGCTGGACCGTGTGTTCGACCCGCATGTGACCGAGCTGTACGCGGCGCCCTCGTGGCCGCTGGCACCGAACATCCGGGTCGCCGGCATCGCCGGCATCGGCTTCTGGCGCGCCGAAGAGGACAACACCGTGGTGCTCCTGTTCGAGGGAGAGGAGCTTTCTCGTGAGAATCTGCCGCGCGAGCACAGCGGCACGTCGTTGGTGATCGGTGGCGGCATCGACGTGTGGGTGCACCGTCGGGTGGGCGTGCAGGACACGGTCCTCCACCACGCGCACCGAGCGCAGCTGCCAGAGGTCCGTCTCAAGGAGGAGTTGGCCCGTCTGGTCGAAGCGGAG
>CBDUAS010000417.1:0-4118 GCA_965365185.1 uncultured bacterium
TGCACTGCACGTCGAGCCGCGTTCCGGTGATCGCCGTGAGGCCGCCGGGAACCGCGTCGTCGTGCATTGCGAGATGCTCGAGCGCCGCGGGGACCGACAGCATCGTCAGCGTCCAGGTTCCGAGGTCCTGCTGGTAATGGCAGATGGGGGTCTTGCCGTCTGCATCCACTTGCAGCTCGCCGGGGTCGGTCGGCGAGTCCCCACACGCCGCCATCGTCCAGCCTGCCGCTGCTGCAGCTACCGCGAGCAACACACGGCACAACCCACGTGAACTCCGACGTGAGCTCATTCGAATCCTCCCAGGACGTGCTGTTCTCGCCCCGCCGTGCTGGGCCCCGGAAAACTTCGACTATACTGTCAGATTAACGCTGGTCGGCCCGTCTTGGCAACGACGGTGCGGGTGTCTGCAGCTTCGAGCCGCAGGTAGATAGGCATCCCCGCGTCCGCGTCGGCCCTTGGTTCCGCCGAAACCGGAGGGGAGATATTCATGAGAGTCGCCGTCGCGACGGTGTGCGCCATTGCCGCGGTCTCATTGCCCGCCTGCGCGACCGCCCCGCAGCGGCAGCCCGCCGATCTGATTCTGGAAAACGCGGCCGTGTACACCCTCGAAGAGGCGCAGCCTTGGGCGAGCGCCGTGGTGATCACCGGGAACACCATCACCGCCGTGCTCGAATCCGACGACGAAACGGCCCCGTTCAAGGGGGCGGAGACGCGGGTGATCGACATGGGTGGAGCCTTCATCATGCCGGGCTTCGTCGATTCCCATACGCACTTTGCCGGCTACGGTTCGGTTTGGAATGATGCCGACCTCATGGCCGTCTCCGAAGACGAAGGGTTGGTGGCGGAGCTGACGCGCGTCGCAGGCATCCTGCCCGCCGGAGAGTGGATCACCAGAGGGGCGTGGGACGGCCACCGGTTGTGGCAGGCCGACTGGCGCGAGCGCGAGCGACTGAAGGAGAACCGCTGGAGGCCGCACCGGTCCACGATCGATCCCGTCACCCCGGACCACCCCGTCTTCGTCAATAGCTGGGACCGCGAGCTCTTTCTCGCCAATACCGCTGCTTTGCGCGCCGCCGGACTCGAGGATGCGTCGCTCCCCGGCATGGAGCTCGACGCCGACGGTTCGCCGACGGGTCTTGTTCTCGCCGACTCCCCGGCGCTCGATCGGCTTCGCGAGGCGGTCACGCCGAAGTCCGAAGAGCGCATCCTCAACGAGATGCGCGCCGGGCTCAGGGAGCTGGCGAGACGCGGCATCACGGAGATTCACGACATCACCGGTGAGCCCTACCCGCGGCGTTACGCGACGTTGCAGGCGAACGGAGAGCTCACCAGCCGCGTGTGGATGCGGCTCGACCTCAGCCGCAGCGCCGAGATTCAGGCGGCGGGCATCGAGATGAACACGCATCCGCTCACGGGGGAACGCGACCGCTACCTGCGCTACGGCGCCTACAAGGGCTACATGGACGGGCTCATGGGGTCGCACGGCGCGCTGCTGTTCGAGCCCTACGCCGATAACCCGGAGACCAGCGGGCACTACCGGACCCAATCCAGCGACGACCCCGAGCTGATGGAGCCCAACCTCGACAAGATCCTCGGCATGATGAGGACTGCCTTCGAGGACGGCTTCGTGGTCAATACCCATGCCATCGGCGATCGCGGCATTTCGTTGACCCTCGATCTCTATGAGCGACTTGCCGAGGAGCTCGGTCGCGACGCGGTGGCGCGATCGCGCGTGATTCATGCGCAGACCGTGATCGAGGAGAACTACCGGCGCTTCGCCGAGCTGGACGTCATCGCGGAGGTGAATCCCACCAGTCTCGAGGACGATATGCGCTGGATCGTCCGGCGCCTCGGACCGGAGCGGGAAAAGCTCTCGCACCCCTATAAGAGCTTCCTCGACCACGGCGTCCGGATCATCGGCGGCTCCGACATCCCCGGGGCGCAGGGTGCCACGTTCAAGTGCCACCCGGGATTCGTGATCCACGCGGCGGTCAATCGGACGGGTAGCGACGGGACGCCCGAGGGCGGCTGGCTTCCGGAACAACGCATCTCGGTGCACGATGCGATCAAGATGCATACGCTGGACGCCGCTTACGCGACCTTCGACGAGGACGTTCGCGGCTCCATCAAGGCAGGTAAGCTCGCCGACCTGACGGTTTCCGACCTCAACCTCATGGAGGTCGCGCCGACCGAAATCCTCGACATGGAGATCGTCATGACCGTCGTGGATGGTCGTATCGTTTACGAGCGCGAGAACGAACGGGAGTAGCTTCCTGCGGGGCCGAGATTCGGAGTCCTGCTCGGCCCGGTGCGTGAAAGAAGGCGATCGGTGATTAACGGGATGGTCGTATCGAGCGCCGTCTTGTTGATGGCGCCCGGCCAGGTGACCGCTCCGCTCGCTGCACCCGCAGGCGAAACCGTCGTACTGTCGCGGCCGGAGGATCCTTTCCGTGCGCTCGGGCAGGAGATTGCCGCAACCGAATCGCTCGCTGTGGCCGACTCGTTCGCCGACCTGCGGCGCCGGGCCCCGCGTCACGTGCTCTGGGTGACGGCCCCGCAAGGCCTCTCCGACCGGGAGATGGTCGCCGCCGGGAGATTCCTCCAGGACGCGCCTGTCTCGATCGGCATCATCACCGGCTCGAGCGTCGACAGTGCCCGGAATCTCTGGCTGCGAGCCCGCCTCGCGGATGCAACGCGGGCCGCCTACGCCATCGCCAAGGACCCACGGACCGGCGTCGGTATTCCCATCGGGTTGGTCGTCGACGGACCCGATGGAGGTGGCGAGCATCCCCTCACGAAGGAGTCCTTCGTCGAGTACCTGACGCGGGTCGACTACATGACCTTCGCTGGCCACGGAGGAGCGGGATACCTGGGGTTGCCGGGTTACGTGCGCGTTGGCGCGAGCGACCTGCCGCCGTTGCCGCCGGTCTTCGTGGCGACGGGGGCCTGCAACACGCTGCGGCCGTGGGCTCCTCGGTCCCTCGCCCTGGGCTTCGTCGACAACGGCGCAGCCGCCTACGCCGGCTTCGTCTACAGCCCGGTTGCAGGCTATCTCCTGGGGCAGTACCGCGACATGCCGTACCGGCACACCTGGCCCGGGTTCACGGTCGGAGAGGTGATCCGGATCCAGAATCGGGGAACGCTGAAGGGCTTTGCCGCCTTTCCGCATTTCTTCCTGCTCGGGGATCCGCGAATCCACATGCGTCCGGACGCCCCCTATCGACGTGCGGGCGATTCGACCGCTGCCGGCGAGCGCGTGCTGCACTACGACGGGGTCGCCGCCGGCGTGGTGCCGCTGCTGATCGAAGATGCCGCGCGGTACGACTTCGTCGAGATACCGGGCGTCGGCTCGGCCGCCGAGAGCGATCCGTTCTACAACGGTCGCATCCAGACGGCCGATCGAGGTGACGACAAGCTCGTGCTCGTCGTGCACGAGGGCGGCCCGCTGACGGTTCGACTCCACAGTTCCGCACGCCGGTCCCGCGCCCTGCTCCGGCCCATCTCGGACGCTCTTGACCACACGTTCGTGTACCTGCCGCAGACCGGCCCGCCGCCGCCCGCCATCGGTCTCGTAGCCCTGCTGCTGGCGCTATTGTGGGGGTACCGAAGCGGGAGGGGGCTCGACCGAGGGCTTCTTGCACGGGCCAGCATCGCGGGCGCGTCCACGACCCTGGTCGCCGGTGCCTATATCCTCGCCCGATCCGGCAAGTTGGCGGTGACCAGCAAGGCCGTGACGCCGTCGGTGTGGGTTGCCCTTGATCTGTTCTTACTCGTCTCGGCGGCTGCCGGTGTGTTTCTCGTATCCCGCTCGTGGCGGGGCCGGGCCGTTGCGCTCGCCCTCGGATCGTTCCCGGCGCTGGCCCCGGCGCTCTTCTCGCTCCTCGGCGTGGCGATCGTCAACTGGCAGATGAGCGAGCGGCTGGGCGTCGGCCTCTACACCCATCATATGGGGGCTCTGTCGAGCATCTCCTTGATGGTGTTTCTGCCGTTGCTGGCCGCGGTGTTCCGTCTGGTCACGCCGCGGCGAGTATCTGGTGGCAGCGGCCGAGCGCGAAGAATTCTTCCCCGGACCTCGCCTCCTTGACGACCGAAAAACCCCCGACCGGGGAAGGTCGGCG
>CBDUAS010000418.1:0-4114 GCA_965365185.1 uncultured bacterium
GTTGCCACGGGCGAGCCACGGTTCCCGCGCCTGTTCAACGATGACGACGACAAGGCCGTCGCCCGCGAGCTGGAGAGCCGCGGAATCGACGGCTTCATCGCCGTGCACGGCGCCGCCAACTGGCCCAGCAAGCGCTGGCCGCTCACGCGACAGGCGGCGATGGGTCGTGACCTGTTCCGGCAAACCGGCCTGCCGATCCTGTGGCTGTGGGGACCCGCCGGCGAGGGCAACCCCGCCGCCTTTGCCACCAGCCTGCCGCAGCTCGCCGCCCTGCTGCGCCGCGCCCGGTTGTTCATCGGTGGCGACAGCGCTCCGCAGCACCTCGCGGTGGCCGTCGGCACACCGGTCGTCGCGATCTTCGGGCCGACCTCGCCACAGCGCCTTGGCCCGCTCGACGCCGCCGACGCGGTCGTCACCCGGGTACAGCCGTGCTCGTTTTGTCATCGCCGCCACTGCCCGCTGGGCACGCGCGCCTGCCTGGAGACGCTGCCCGCGAGCGACGTCGTGGCCGCGGCGCTCGAGCGCCTTTCGTCCGCTGTGCAACGGGCCGGGTAGCCGCCATGCTGCGCGAGACGACGCGAATCTGGCGGCGCTGGGCAGCACACAACCGCGTCCGGGTGACGATCGTCCTCGGCCTGGTGTACGTCGCCTTCAGTCGCCCTTACTGGAGTGGCCTGGCGGCCGGTTCGGTACTCATCGTCGCCGGCCAGGCCATCCGGTTCTGGGGTGCCGGTTATCTGGAGAAGAACGTGCGCCTGGCAACTGCCGGCCCCTACCGGCTGGTGCGCCATCCGCTCTACGTCGGCAGCTTTCTGATGGGCCTGGGCCTGGCGATCAGCGTCGAGAACGCGGTGTGGTGGACGCTCGGCTACCTGCTGCTCTTCGTCGGCTTCTTCGTCCCGGCGATCCACGTGGAGGAGCTGCGGCTGCAATCGATCTTCGGTGCCGAGTACCAGGATCTGATGGTCGAGGTGCCGGCGCTCGTGCCGCGCTTGAAGCGGGGGTCGTCGCCGCCCTCGGCTCCCGAGGATCCGGCGACGTTCGCCTGGTCTCGGGTGCTTCGCAACCGCGAGAGCCGCTCGGTCGTCGCCATGGTGGCGCTGGTCATCGTTCAGGCGGCGAAGATCGCTCTCGGCTAAGAGCTCGCGGATCGTCGGCCAGGAACGCCCTGCCCGGCGGCCGAACGCGCATGTCGGCTGAGAGCGATCGTCGGCTGAAAGCGTACCGATCGAACGATGCGGATGCGATTGACCACCTCGGCAACGCCGCGCACGCGCGCGACGCGCCGCAGCAATTCGGCCACCGCCTCGGGGTCGGTTTGAAACCCCGACAGCACCACCACGCCGTCGCGGGTGTCGACCTCGATGTCCTCTGCCACGATGTCGTCGCGCTCGGCGACGATGCGGACGACCTCCGCGGTGATCCGTCGATCTTCCGCGACGGGGTCCTCGACCCGCGGGCCCGCCGCACAACCCGGGACGATGCCGATGAGCACGACAGCGGCGACCGCCCTCATCACTCTTTTCACCGCCTTTTGCCTCACTTCCCTGCTGCTCTCCGTGCGCTCCCGGGATGTCGCTCATGCCTCCCCGAAACGGCTGTCGGCACGGTGGCTCCTTTCAGGCGCGAAATGCCGTCAACAGCGGCTCAAGGCCCACGTTTAAGGCTTTGGTTGCCCTTTAGCCTGTACTAATCTTTCCCCGAAATCACCCGGAGGGGATGGCTCCTGTGGCACAGCGGCAACAACACCTTCAAGAGAGCGAGAACGGCCGCAATCGGCGGCAGCACGAACGCGTAAAAGTGTCGCAGACAGTGAAGCTGGAAGCGACGCTACGCGGCCGTTTCATCGACATCATGCGGCTCGAGATGACCGGCGTGACGATCGACATGAGCAACGGCGGCTTTTGCGCCCACGTCGATCAGAGCATCTCGCCCGGGGTGCGCTGCCGCGTCGAGCTCGCCGACAAGAACGGACCGACGAAGAGCTTGTGGGGGCGGGTGCGGCGCACCACCAAGGGCAGGGACGGCTACGTGGTGGCGCTGGAGTTCGACGAGCCGGTCGAGGCGGCGGAGCTGTTAGGCGAACCCGGCGCCACCGCCACCGTCATCGAGGTGGCCGAAAACCAGATCTAGCGCGATCTTCTTTACGGGTCGCGGCTGCGAGGGAGAAATGGCGGAAGCGCCTGGGAATCGAACCCAGCGAGGCCGCCTTTCGACGACCCCCAGCGGATTTGAAGTCCGAGAGGGCCACCAGACCCCATTCGCTTCCCCGTGTCGCGGCATCCGCGCCTCCATTGTGTCAAGCAATACCGGAGGGTGGCAAACTTCTGCGGCGGGATTCCGTTAATATCAAGAGAGGTTGCACCCCAGAAACGCGGAACAAGGACATGACGCAAGAGGAAGACACCGGACGCCAAAGCGCCGGCAAACAGATCACCGACGGCCTCGACCGCGTGTGGAGCGAGATCAAGCAGATCTCCAAGCAGGTCGAGCAGGAGACCCGCAGGAGCGGCCGCTCGGCCCGCCTGCGCCTGGATATCCGTCGGCTCCGCAAGGAGATCGAAGAGGTTCGCGCCCGACTGGGCAAGGCCGTCTACGAGGCCCGTCTCGAGCACGGGGACGCCATCGCGTTGCAGGACATCGCCGGCCTTGGCGGAGGCGTGGCCGCGCTCGATTCCCTGCACGCGGAGATCGCCGCAAAGGAAGCCGAGATCGACCGGCTGCGCGAAGGGCCCACTACCGGCCAGTCGCTCGAGGAGTCCGGAGAGGTCGCCTGAGGCCTGATTTCCGAGTAAACTCTCCGTCTCGGTCGTCGAGCGCGCACCCCGCGCGCATCCGATCTCTGGTGGGGCTGTAGCTCAGCTGGGAGAGCGCGTGACTGGCAGTCACGAGGTCAGGGGTTCGAGCCCCCTCAGCTCCACCATTTTCTCTTTTCTCTCTTTGTGGCAAGAACTCAGGGGCACCGGCGCGGCGCGGCGGCCCTTATTAGGTCGCCTACTAGGTCGCCCTCATCCTCCAACGATGGCCGATCTGCAGCCTCTTGTTTAGACTGAATCCATGAGCGCCCAATCCCTCGACGTCTTCTTCTATGGCCTCTTCATGGATGCGGACCTCCTCGAAGCCAAGGGTCTCCGGGCCCGCGATCCGAGGAGGGCCCGGATCGAAGGCTACGGGCTGCGCATCGGGGAGCGGGCGACGCTGGTGCCCGCGGACGACGAGACGGCACATGGCGTCGTGATGGCGCTCACGGAGGACGAGCTGGCGCGACTGTATGCCGAGCCGTCGGTGTCCGACTACCGGAGCGAGCTCCTGGAAGCCCGGCTGGACGACGGGCGGCCGCTGACCGTGGGTTGCTACCTGCTGCCCGAGGGGCTGGCGAGCGGGGAGGTGAATCGGCAATACGCGGCCGAGCTGGCCGAGCTCGCCCGCCGACTCGGGCTGCCGGCGGAATACGTCACCGGGATCGAGCGCCTCAGGGGATAGGCTCGCTGGCCTGTTTTCACCGCTCGATTGGATCGAAGACAAGGTCGTGGCACTCTTTTTAGGAGCGTCTGCCTGAGGACCGAGACCGGCCGAAGCGGGGCCGAGAGCCGATGCCCGGATCGATATCGACGACCCTCGACAACATCGAGAGCCGATGGGCGGGAGCAGACACGCAGGCACTGCGCCCGATGTTCGGCTTGCTGGCGCGCGGGCATCCCCTCGCGCCCGCCGAAATCTCCAGGAAGCTCGAACTGGCGCCGGATCGCGTCGATGCGGCCCTGCGATTCCCGTCAATCGGCACCGACGAATCCGGGCATCTGGTCGAGTTGTTCGGGTTCATGCTTCGTCCGACGTGGCACCGGGTCGATATCGAGGGGCGCACCATGTTCACCTGCTGCGCTCTGGTGGCGCACGCCATCCCCGTGCTGACCGGCAAGCCTGTTCGAATAACGTCGGTCGACCCGATCGGGCGCGGTGTCGTCGAGATCGCGGTGGGCCCGGACGGAATCTCGTCCGTCCACCCGGACGGAAGTTGCGCAACCCTCCCCGTCTCGGACGGCCCCTGGCCGGATCACGAGCAATATGCCGGTTTTGCCGTACTGTGGGCAGCCGTCATCGCCCTGTTCTTCAC
>CBDUAS010000419.1:0-4103 GCA_965365185.1 uncultured bacterium
GCGATCGTGAGCTCTGAACCGACCGCGGCGACAGGGCCCCCTTCTGACGAGGAGATCCGCGAGCGGCTGCGCGCCGCGGTGCGCGATATTCCGGACTTTCCCAAGGAAGGCATCCTGTTTCGCGACATCACCACGCTCTTGCTCGACCCGGACACACATCGCTTGGCAGTCAAGGCGCTGGCCGATCCGTTTCGCGCGTCGCCCCCCGATCAGATTCTGGGGATCGAATCGCGTGGCTTCATCTTCGGCAGCACGTTGGCGCTGGAGCTCGACGCCGGCTTCATCCTGGCGCGGAAGCCCGGCAAGCTCCCGGCGGAAACGGAGAGCGTGTCGTACGAGCTGGAATACGGATCCGACGCCATCGAGGTGCACAAGGACGCCATTCGCGCCGGGGCCAGCGTCCTCGTGGTCGATGACCTGATTGCCACCGGCGGAACGGCAAGGGCCGCATGCGATCTGGTGGAGCAGCTCGGTGGCCGTGTCGCCGGGGTCGTGTTCCTCATCGAGCTCGGGGCGCTAAAGGGTCGCGAACAGCTCGGCGACCGGCCCGTTTACAGCGTGCTCCGCTACTGAGTCGATCGCGGCGAGAGCACGATCATGAAGCCCGATCGAGCAGTCGAAGAGCCGTCGCGGCGACACGTTCGCTCCATTGTCGATGCGGCACTGGCTGCGGTGGATCCGGAGGCGGCGGTGCGCGAGCATCTGGTGCTCTCCGACCAGATCCTGACGGCTGGAGACGAGCAGATCGACCTTCGTGACGTCCGTCGCATCGTCGTCGTCGGGGCCGGCAAGGCAGGTGTGCCGATGGCGCGTGCCGTCGAGTCGATCCTCGCAGCGCGCCGGCCATCCGGTCACGTGGTCGTGCCCCACGGCCAGGCTTCCGAGCTCACCGCGGTGCGGATCCACGAAGCCGGCCATCCCGTGCCGGACGAAGCGGGTGTGGAGTCGGGTAGGGCGGTGCTGGCGGCGATGGAAGACCTCGACGAGCGCACCGTCGTGGTCTGTCTGATCTCCGGTGGCGGATCCGCCCTGTTGGTGTGCCCCGCGGAGGGCATCAGCCTCGACGAGCTGCAATCGACCAACCAGGCGTTGCTCGCCTGCGGGGCAACGATCGTCGAGATCAACACGCTGCGCAAGCATCTGTCGGCGGTCAAGGGAGGGCAGCTCGCCCGGGCGGCGTCTCCGGCCCGCGTGGTCACGCTGATCCTTTCGGATGTCGTCGGCGACCCTCTCGATGCGATCGCCTCCGGTCCCACGGTCCCCGATCCCACTAGCTTCGCCGATTGTCTGGAGGTCGTCGCTCGCTACGAGCTTCAGGAACGCCTTCCGTCCGTCGTCCTCGACCGCCTACGGCGTGGAGCCCTGGGCGAGGTTCCCGACACACCGAAGCCGGGCGATCCTCTGTTCGAGCGCGTCAACAACGTGCTGGTAGCCAACAACGCCCGCGCCGTCGAGGCGGCGGCGGCGCGCGCGCAGGAGCTCGGGTACGCACCCTTGGTGCTGTCCACGACGATCCAAGGAGAGACCCGGGAAGTGGCAAAGGTGCATGCCGCGATCGCTGCCGAAGTGCGCCGCTCCGGTCGGCCCTGCCCGCCCCCCTGTTGCTTGATATCGGGGGGTGAGACGACCGTGACGATTCGCGGCGACGGGCGGGGCGGCCGCAACCAGGAGTTCGTCCTCGCGGCGGCCCTCGAGATCGCCGGTCTCGACGGCGTGACGGTGTGCTCGATCGGTACCGACGGCATCGACGGAACGACCGACGCGGCCGGCGCCGTGGCGGACGGCCTGACGGTGCCCCGCGCGCTCGCTGCAGGCAGCGATCCCCGGGCGTCGTTGATGAACAACGACTCCAACGCGGTGTTTCGTCTGCTGGGCGACCTGGTGATGACCGGGCCGACGAACACCAACGTGATGGACCTGCGGTTCGTTTTGATAACATGAGCGCCATCTCGGCGACCACAGGATCCTTCATGCTGCCCATTCGGATCGCCGTCGGCGACATCCGCCTCGACGGCGAGCTCAACGACACGGAATGTGCTCGGGCCGTGGCCCGTGTCCTTCCCCTCACCGCCGAGTTCCAGGTTTGGGGTGACGAGCTACATTTCGACGTGCCGCTCGTCGATCCGCCACGCGGCCGGCCGGACAACAAGGTCCGCCGCGGTGACCTGGCGCTGTGGATCGATGGTTGCCGCCTGTGCCTGTTCTTCGGACCGACGCCGGCGAGTCTTGCAGAGGACCCGGCTTCGGCCGTGCCCGTGACCGTTGTCGGCTCTTTGCGCGACGCGGAGAGGCTGCGTATCGCGAAGGAGGCGGGAAGCCTGACGGTGAGCAGCCGCGACGGGAACGGCCGGCAAGACGATGAGTAGCGACAACGGGCACCGCTTCGAGGATACGATGGACGTCCTCGAACGAGAGCGCGAGGCTACGGAAACGAGGTTTCGCTCGCTGCTCGAGGAGCTCGCTCGGCACACCGAGGCGGTGCGTGACGCGACGGCACGCTGTTCCGACCTGCACGGGGCGCGGGTTCAAGCGTACCGGCAGGCCGCGGCGGCCGACGAACAGCGTACCGGAGCGACACGCGACGAGGCTTCACCCCAGGCGGCGACGGCGTGGCCGCTTTCGCGCCGCGGCGTGCGGGGGACCATCAACCGTCTTGCCCGCTGGCTCCTGCGCGACTACTTGGAGACGCTCGATCGCCGCGGCGACCTTCTGGATCAACGCTTCGGGCGGCTCCACGAGCGCGTCAACGCCGTGCAGGAGATGAACGCGGGCGAGACCGCCGAAGCTCTGGTGGAGGCGCTTGCGGGAACGCAGGCGGCCCTGGCGGCAGCACTGGCAACCCACCGCGAGATGTTGAACCTGGTCAACGCCAAGGATGCCGAGTTGCTGCAGCGAGCCGTAGCGGGGCCGCTGCGGCGCATGGAGCTGCTGTTCGATGAGTTCGGACGGCAGCAGGAAGCACTGCTGTCTCAATTGGTCGGGCGGCGCCGTGAGCTGGACGAGATTGTCCGCGCTCTGTCGCCGGCCCCGGAGGAGGGAACCTGATGCGATCGTCATCCCGTTGTTCGCGGCAAACGGCCGCCCGGCTCTGCGGGCTCGTCCTACTGTTCGGCGCGCTGATGGCGGCCCCCGTGGGCGCCGGGCAGGGTTCGGAGCCGGTTGATCTCGATGCGGTCTACAAGATCAAGCAGGAGGGGTTCCAGCGTTCCGAGGTGATGGACGTGATGAGCTGGCTCACCGACGTGCACGGCCCGCGGCTGACCGGCTCACCGGGGTTGCAGCAGGCGGCGGAGTGGGCGACGGGATGGCTGCAGGAGCGCGGTATCAACGACGTGACCCTGGAGCCCTGGGGGCCGTTCGGTCGCGGCTGGACGAACGAGAAGTTCGTCGCCTACGTTCTGCAGCCGACGCCGTACCCACTCATCGGCTATCCGAAGGCATGGACGCCGGGGACCGCGGGCGTGGTTCGGGGTGAGGCGGTGATCGCCATCATCGACGAGGAGGATGATTTCGAAACCTGGGCGGGCAAGCTCGGCGGAAAGTTCGTGCTGACCTCGACGATGCCGCAAGTCGCGGCCCTGTGGGAGGCCCCGGCCGAGCGCTTCACGGACGAGGAGCTCGAGGAGCGCGCTACCCAGCCGATGCCGGCCGTAGGCGGGGGGCGTGGAGGCCGTGGCGGCAATTTCGCCGCGATGCGCGAGTTCTCCGCGCGGCGCACGGAGTTCTTCGTTCGGGAGGGCGTAGCCGGCCTTCTCGATCCGGGGCGCGGCTCCGGTGGGACGGTGTTCGTCGGCAGCGGCGGCTCTCGCAATGCCGATGCCGCCGCGGTACCGGCGCAAGTCGTGCTCGCTGCAGAGCACTACGGGCGCATCTACCGAACCCTCGAAAAAGGCGTTCCAGTGGTCGTCGAGATGGAGGTCGAGAACGAGTTCCACGACGGCACCCTGGACTCGTTCAACCTGATGGCCGAGATTCCCGGCACGGATCTGGCCGACGAGATCGTCATGCTGGGAGCGCATTTCGATTCTTGGCACTCCGGCACCGGAGCAACGGACAACGCCGCCGGCTCGGCGGTGATGATGGAGGCGATGCGCATTCTCAAG
>CBDUAS010000420.1:0-4087 GCA_965365185.1 uncultured bacterium
GGGGACTGCACCCACTTGTGGGGGCTGGTCGCGTAAAAATCGACGCCCAGGTCCAGGATGCGGAAGTCGATCATGCCGACGGCCTGAGCGCCGTCGACGGCGACGAACTCGACGCCCTTGGCGCGCGCCATCTCGGCCATCTCCCGTACCGGGTGACGGAAACCGACGATGTTGTCGATGTGCGGAAACACCAGCACCTTGGTGGCCGGCGTGATCTCGCGCTCGTAGGCCTCGAGCAGCTTCTCCGGCGTCATGTTCTCGGCGCCGGCGGCGGGCAGCTCGAAGCGCTTGACCGTGAAGCCCCGCCGCGGCGCCTGTTGCTGGAAACACACGCTGGCGCCGGCGTGGTTCATCGAGCTGAACACCACCTCGTCACCGGGGCCGAGCGGCAGGCCCTGGGCAACGACGTTCATTCCCTCCGTGGTGTTGTGAGTGAGGGCCACTTCCTCGACGTCACAGCCGAGGTAGTCGGCGGCCTTTTGCCGTACGCTCTCCCGCGCGTCGCCGAACCCGTCGCTCCAGATGTGCAGCCAGGGGTTGGTCTCGCAGGCGCGCTGGTATTGCTCCCGCGCCTCGATGACGATCCGCGGCATGGTGCCGATGGAGGCGTGGTTGAAGTAGGTGATGTCGTCGGCGAGCCCGTAGGCATCGCGCAGCTCCCGAAACTGCCGGGCGCCACCGCGACCGCCGCTCGCACCGGGCCCGGCTACGCCAGATACACCGAGATGGCCCGCCCCCACCTCTCCGCTTGCACCGGCCTCCTCGCCCAGCGTCTCGGTCAGGCGCCGGGCGAACGCCCGCTCGATGCCCGCAAAGCTCGCCGCGACCGTAGCCGCTCCGAGCTTGAGGAGCTTTCTACGGCTCGCGTCGGTTGCCATGGGAGCTACCTTCTGGCTCGGGGCGTGAGCTCGGTTTCGAGGCGCTCGCCTTCGCGCAGGTACACCACCTTCACCGGCACATCGATCTTCAGCGCCTCGAGCACGTACATGTAGTCGTAGATGTTGGTGATTGCCTGATCCGCCAGCTCGACGATGACGTCGCCTTCGCGCAGGCCCGCCTCGTCGGCGGGGCCGCCCTCGATGACGCCGCCCAGCAGCAACCCCTCGACCTCCGCGGCATAGTCGGGAATCGTTCCCGTGGTCACGGTATTGCTGCGCGAGCCCATCTGCTGCGGGTTTTGCGCCACGGCCACGAACGCCGGCGGCTCGTCCTCGTTGGCGACCCTGCGGGCAAGCAAGGCACCGAAGCGGGCGATCCGGTCGAGGTCCTCGAAGTTGATCAGCTCGGCGTCATCGCGCGGGCTGTGGTACTCCTCGTGCGTGCCGGTAAAGAAGCTCAACGTCGGTACCTCGGCGCGATTGAACGCACTGGAGTCGGTCGGCACCCAGGGGTCGTCCTGCGTGCGCACGTCGAACCCGATAGGCACGTTCGTCCGCTCGATCAGGCGCGGCCACATCTCGCTGCTGCCCACCGCCTGGATGGTCAGCACGTTGTCGCGTACGCGGCCGACCATGTCGAAGTTGAGGTAGGCGGCCAGGTCGGCGACAGCGACAGGTCCGGCGTCGCGGAAGGCGTTGGCGCCCAGCAGGCCGAACTCCTCGCCGGACCAGAAGGCGAGGACGATGCCGCGGTCGCGCGGCATATCGGCGAGCTGCGCCCCGGCCTCGATCACGGCGGCTACGCCGGAGGCGTTGTCGTCCGCGCCGTTGTGGACCTCGCCTTCCTCGGAGTTGCGCGCCAGCGAGTTGCCACCCTGGCCGCGGCCGAGATGATCGTAGTGGGCGCCGAGCATGACGAAGGGCTTGTCCGTCGCCGCTGCCGTCGGATCGGATGCCGGCAGGTACCCGGCCACGTTGTAGCCGGTGGAGCGCTCGCGCTCGACCTTGACGTCGAGCGTCACGTCGACGCCGGAGAATTCGAAACCGGTCACATGCGGGTTGCCGGAATCGAGCTCCGCCTGGATGCCCTCGAGGGTTTGCCCGGGGGCCGCCCGGAACAGTGCCTCGGCGAGCTCGCCGCCGATGGATGCGGCAACGATCCCGGAGTCCGCCACGGCGCTGTCGAACGCCATGTCGATGAGCTCACCGGCGTTCGGCGACCGCGGCCCGGTGACCACCAGCATGCCCACGGCGCCGAGCTCACGGGCTCGCATGGCCTTGCGGCGCAGGTCGGAGTAGCGGCTGAGGAGGACCCGGGTCTCGCGGTCGACGTCTTCGGGCCGATAGCGCAACACCAGGACGATCTTGTCCTCTACCTCCAGGGTCGCGAAGCTGTCGTACGGGTACCCCTCGCTGTCGGGAACCGTGATGCCGTAGCCGGCGAACACCAGCGGCGCGGTGACCGAGCCGGTGTCGGAGAACGCCATGGCTCGGATGTCGGCTTCGTCGCTGCGCACCGGTTGCTCGAGTCCGGTCCCGGAGGCCTCCAGTGCGGAGCCCGCGTCGGTAACGCCCGAGGTGAACTCGAACGGCAAGCGGAAGTCGTCCTGCCCCGGAAGCGGCTGGGCGCCGATCTCCTGCAATCGGGCGATGATGTAGTCGGCGGCTTTGGCGGCTCCGTCCGTGCCGGTCAGGCGACCGCCGAGCTCGTCGGAGGCAAGATATTCGACGTGGGCACGCGAACCCGCGCCGGCCTGCTGGGCCGCCGCCGCCCCCACCATCGCCACGGCGATCAACGCCGTCGCTGCGATGGTTGTCCGGCCCGTTGGTACTCTGCGTCCCTGCTCCATGCCCTGCTACCTCTCTCGTGGTGGTGATTGCTCGAGCAGCTCGAGCGCCTTTTCGTGGTTCCAGTCGGCGATGAAGATCTGCCCGGAGCCGCGGCCTCCGTCGCCGTGGCGGCTCGACGTCCAGGCCAGCACGCTGCCGTCCGGCGACGGCACCGGCAGTCCGTCGAACCCGTCGGTCGCCGTCACCCGGACCGGTTCCTTGGTGCCCTCGGTATCGACGATGAAGACTTCGAAGTTGGTGAAGCCCAGCTTGTTGCTGGCGAAGAAGATGTACTCGCCCGAGGGGTGCAGGTAGGGCGCCCAGCTCAACGAGCCGAACTCGGTGATGCGCCGCTGATCGCTGCCATCGGGATTCATCGTCCATACGTCGGCCATCAGGCCGTCCTCGGTGAACCGCCGCCAGACGATGCGCGACCCGTCCTGGAAGAAGAACGGCCCGCCGTCGTAGCCGGGAACGTCGGTGAGGCGTCGCTGCTCGGAACCATCGGCACGCATGACGTAGATCTCGGCGAAGTACGCCGGGTCGAACTCCAGCAGGCGCGCTTCCTCCTCGGTCAGCTCACGTTCGTACGCCTGACGATTGGAGGCGAACACGATCCAATCGCCGTCGGGAGAGACGCTGGCCTCGGCATCGTAGCCGGGCGCATCGGTCAACCGCAACAGCGACTCCGGATCGACTTCACCGTCCGGCGCCGCGACCCGGACGGCGGGCCCGGGGGCGAGATACACGTCCATTTCCGGGTCGTAATCCCAGGCGTAGCGCCGCTCCTGCCCGCTGGCACGAAAATCCAGCTCTTCCTGCTGGTACTGCAGAGACTTCGGATCGTGGTGCGTCGACGAGAAGATGATGGCGCCTGTTCCCGGCTGGAAGAACGAGCAAGTCGTCTTGCCGTAACCCGGCGAGATGCGGCGGGTGTCGCCTGTGGTGAGATCGAGGTCGTAAATCTGGTAGAACGGGTTTCCGGGTTCCCGCTCGCTTTGCAGCGTCATGTGCGTGCCGTCGGGCGAGAAATAGCCCTCCCCTGCCCGCGGGCCTTCGAACGTGAGCTGGCGGGTGCGGGACAGCAGCACCGATTCGTTCTCCTCGTCGCCGCTCATGTTGACGAAGGGAAGCACGGCAACGGATCGCTCGGCGGGAGCGTCGGCCTCTATGTCTTCGGGGGTGGGGACGACGATCCCGTCGTCGGCCACCGCGAACACTCCGACCACGTGGGAGACATTCTTCAACCGGTACTGCCCGACGCGTACGAGTGAAAGCTCCGAGTGATTCTTCACTTCCTCCGCTACGCGCTCGGTCACGAGTACCGAGCCGGCCACCGCTAGAGCCTGGACCCGCGCGGTGAGGTTGACGCCGTCCCC
>CBDUAS010000421.1:0-4076 GCA_965365185.1 uncultured bacterium
GCCCGAAGCCCATTGTCGTCACCCGCCTGCAATTCAAGCGCGACGGCGCCGGCTACCTCGACGAGCGCCGCACCCATGTATGGGTGTTCGACATCGCCAGCAAAGACATTTTCCAGCTCACCCGCGGCCCGTACGACGACAGCTCTCCCGTATGGGCGCCCGAGGGCGGCTCGATCGCCTTCGTTTCCAACCGAACCGAAGAGCCCGACAGCAACGACAACTCGGACGTATTCATGGTGGCCGCGGAGGCAGAGGCCGAACCACGGCGCTTGACTTCTTGGCCGGGTGCCGACTCGTCGCCCGCGTTCACGCCCGATGGCCGCCACGTCGTCTACATCCAAGGAGGCGACCCGGCTGACGTCTGGTACGACACCAGCGACGTCGCCATGGTGCCGATCGACGGCGGGGAGTCGCGCATCATGACCGCCGGCCTCGATCGAAACGTCGGCCGACCGCACGTCACGCCCGACGGCGGTACCGTGTTGTTCACCGTGGAGGACTACGGTTCGCAGCATCTCTTCAGCGTGCCGCTGACGGGGGGTGAGCGGGCTGCCGTCCTCGCCGGCGAGCGCACCGTCGATGCCTTCGACGTGGGCCCGGCCGGCGAGGTCGTGGTGCTCGAATCGCGCCCGGATTACCCGGCCGAGGTATCGCGCGTGGTCGACGGCGAGTTACGGCGGATCACCCGCGTCAACGACGAGTTCCTCGCCGGAATCGAGCTGGCACCGGTGCAAACCTTCGCGGCCGCCAACGCGGAGGGCCTGACAATCCAAGGGTTCTTGACCCTTCCGCCGCGCGGGCCGCGGAACCAGGCGCTGCCCACCATCCTGCGTATTCATGGCGGCCCGGTGAGCCAGTTCGCCCACGAGTTCAACACCGAATGGCAGATTCTGGCGGCGAACGGGTATGCGGTGGTGGCAGCCAACCCGCGTGGATCCTCCGGGCGCGGTCGCGACTTCAGCTACGCCATCTGGGCGGATTGGGGAAACCGCGACTTCGACGACGTCATGGCCGTCGTCGATCACACGATCGACATGGGCGTCGCCGACCCGGATCGCCTGGGCGTCGGCGGCTGGAGCTACGGCGGCATCCTCACCAACTATGTCATCACCAAGACGGATCGCTTCAAGGCGGCGATCTCGGGGGCCAGTGAGGTCAACTACACGGCGAACTACGGCCACGACCACTACCAGCGGGTCTGGGAGGACGAGCTCGGCCTTCCCTGGGAGAACACCGATCTGTGGATCCGGATCTCACCGTTCTTTCACCTGGCCAGCGTCACCACGCCCACCCTGGTGATGTGCGGCCAGGAAGACTGGAACGTGCCGCTGCAGAACTCCGACCAGCTTTACCAGGCGTTGCGCCGCCTCGGCGTGCCCACGCAGCTTGTCGTCTATCCGGGCGAGAGTCATGGCATCCGCCGTCCCAGCTTCCAGAAAGACCGCTACGAGCGCTACCTGGCCTGGTACGACAAGTGGGTCAAAGGAGACGATTGACGCCCGAGCCATCGGCGTACGTCAGGTGAACAGGCGGTCGAGCCGCGCACCCGGCACCGGGGCGGCCCTCCACGACAACGCGGCGTACGAGCCAACGGAGGCCAGCACGGCGGGGAATACCTGATGAACCGTGCTCGCAATGGGCAGCCGCGGCCACAGCAGCAGCACGAGCACGCCGGCAGCAAACGACACCAGCACGGCGGTGCCGGTGCCCCGGCGCCAGAACAGGCCGAGCAGCACCGCGGGGGCGAAGCATGCGGCATAGAGCGCACCGGAGAGCGCCGTCAGGGTGACGATACTGCCGGGTGGGCGTAACGCCAGCAGCGCAGTGAGCAAGGCGAAGACGGCCACCCATACGCGCGTGCCCGCCAGCTCCGCTGCGTCCGCCTTGACCCCGCGCCAGACGCCGATGATGTCGCGCTCGGTGGTCGCGGCCACCACCAGCAGAACGCTGTCGAGCGACGACATCGCCGCAGCGACCATCGCAAGCAGCAGGAAAGCCGTGACGCCCGGAGAGAACACCGCGCCGCCGGTGAGCAGCATCGGGATGACCTCATCGGTCTCGGTGACACCTGCGGGAATCACGGCGTGGGCGTACATCCCGATGGGCACCAGCAGCGCGTACACGAGGGCGAAGCTCGCCGTCGACACCCAGGTACCGACCTGGCGCGCCCGCTCGTCCTGCAGGGCGTAGAAGCGCGAAAGCTGCCGCGGCTCGGTGACGAACTTGGCCGTGCCGGCCATCAGCACGCCGAGGGTGAACACGAAGGGCTGGGGGCCGTTCCACTCGAACAGGTGCGCCGTCGCCGGCGCCGCGCGCAGGGGCGCGAGCGCTCCCCATCCCCCGGCTGCTCGTACCGTACCGCCGAACAGGAGCACGGCAGCGACGATCATGACGACGCCTTGCACGGCGTCCGTCTTGACCACGGAGATGAAACCGCCGGCAATCGTGTAGCCGACGACGACGAAGAACACCACCACGATCGCGGTGCCGTAGGGGATGCCGAGGAACGACTGCAGCAGCCCACCGATGCCCTTGAAGACGGCAGTCATGTAGAACAACGAGGCGAACACGACGATCACCGCGGCGGCAACGCGCGCCGAGCTGCTGTTGAAACGGAAGCCGATGAAGTCGGGAATGGTGAGCGAGTCGAGCTCCTCGGTAAAACGTCGTAGTCGCGGCGCGACCCACCGCCAGGCGGCGAACGAGAACGCCACTGCCATGGGCGCCAGCAGCAACCAGGCGATCCCCCAGTCGTAGGACTGGCCCGAGAAGCCGACGAACGAATTCGTGCTGGAGTAGGTGGCGAAGAACGACAACCCGAGGGCCACACCGCCGAGCGCCCGGCCGCCGACGTAGTAGTCCGCCACGCCCTTGGTAGCACGCTTGCCACTCCACGCGTGATGCGCCAGCACCAGCGTATAGAGCAGCAGCAAGGAGTGCGCCGGCCAGTAGGTACGCAGGCTTTCAAGGACGGCGTCGACGAGGCTCATCTGTCCGTACTCCGTCGTGCGGATTGCTGCTGTGCGCCGAGAACGACCGGCTCAATCGCTTGTCCGGCCGTGTCCTCCCGGACCCGGCCGCGCCGCGTCAGTGAATACCCGCCGCAGCTCCGGTTTCAAGACCTTCCCCATGGCGTTTCGCGGCAGGTCGGGGCGGACGACGATATCTCGCGGAACCTTGTACGGAGCCATTCGTTGTTTGCACCAGGCCCGCAGGATGTCGCCCGAGAGGTCCTGCGCGTGGCCCACAACCGCGGCACAAACGCGCTCCCCCCATTCGTCGTCAGGGACCCCGACCACGGCGACCTCCTGCACGCCGGGATGCCGGCGCATCTGCGCCTCGATCTCCAGCGCCGAGACCTTGTAGCCGCCGGTCTTGATGATGTCGACGCTCCGGCGCCCGAGGATGCGCCAGTACCCCTCCTCGACGACCGCCTCGTCACCGGTGCGGAACCAGCCCTCGGCGTTGAACGCGGCCGCGGTTTCCTCGGGCTGCTCCCAGTACTCCTTGAACACCTGCGGGCCCCGCACCTCGATCTGTCCCTCTTCACCGCTTGCCAGCGGTGATCCGTTCGCGTCGACGATTCGCGCTTCGACTCCCGGGAACGGCTGTCCCACCGTGCCGGCACGCCGCTCGCCATGAAGCGGATTACCCAGTGCCATGCCGATCTCGGTCATGCCGTAACGCTCCAACAGGCGGTGGCCCGTGATCTGTTCCCAGCGCTCGAGGGTCTCGACGGGCAAGGCAGCGGAGCCCGAGACCATCAGGCGAAGCCGGCGTGCTCCGCTCGCCCAACGCGCCTGTGTCTTCGCGGGAGCCTCCTCCCAGGCCGTAATCAGGCGCCGGTAGATCGTCGGCACGGCCATGAAGAGCGTCAGCTCACCGCTCGCCAGCCTCTGCCACACCTGCGCCGGCCGTGGTTCGCAGAACTCGCAGCGGGCGCCGGACCAGAGGGCGCAACACAACGCGTTGACGACGCCGTGGATATGGTGCAGCGGCAGCACGTGAACGATGCGGTCTGCGATGCCCCACTCCCACGCCTGCACCAGCGTAGAGATCTGGGCTTCCAGGTTGGC
>CBDUAS010000422.1:0-4070 GCA_965365185.1 uncultured bacterium
GTCATCGGCCATGAAGCTATGCTCCGTTCGGCCCCTTCGCTACCGCCTGCGACGGTCCTACGGTGCTCCCCAAGCTCCATCGGTCGGATTGCCGGAAAAGCGGTTTCCTACACGTGATCACGCGTCCGCAGCGGCGGATCAAGGCGGCGCCGGCCACCGCCGTCGCTTGAGACTCACGGTTAGCGGTGCTTTACTGGCCGATCCGCGGCCGACCAACGGTCAGCGACCGGAACAACGACGGGGTGTATCGATGCGTTTCGCGAGTAAGTTGTTGGCAGCCGTTCTCGGGCTCGGCTTGGTTCTGCCTACCTCCGCCTGGATGCAGGACCCGACGCCTCCGCCGGAGGCGCTGCAGCGCGCCTTCCCCGAGGAACAGAAGTACTCTCCGTACGCGGGTCGCAATTTCCCCACCCGTGTCTACTGGGGTGACACGCATCTGCACACCGGGATGTCGATGGACGCCGGCGCGTTCGGTGCCCGCCTGGACCCTCAGGACGCCTACCGGTTCGCCACCGGCGAGGAGCTCGTTTCGTCGACGGGCTTGCGGGTCAAGCTCTCGCGCCCGCTCGACTTTCTCGTCGTCGCCGATCACTCCGACAACATGGGCTTTTTCCCGCGCTTGTTCGCCGGCGACCCGGAGCTGCTCGCCGACCCGACCGGGCGGCGCTGGTACGACCTGGTTCAGGCCGGCGGCCAGTCCGGGGTGCAGGCAGCCACCGAGATCATCGTCGCGTTCTCGCAAGGGACCTTTCCGGAGGCGCTCGCATCGTTGCCCGGCACGCCCGAGTACGCCTCCGCCTGGGAGCAGACGATCGAGGCGGCCGAGATGTACAACGAGCCGGGCAGCTTCACCGCGTTCATTGGCTACGAATGGACCTCGAACACCGGCGGCAACAACCTGCACCGGGTGGTGATATACCGGGATGACGCCGAAAAGGCCAGCGTCATGGAGCCGTACACGACGCTGCGCCCGCTCGGCAGCGACAACCCGCGCGACCTGTGGGACTGGATGCAGAACTACCAGGACCGCACCGGCGGCCGCCTGCTGGCCATCGCCCACAACGGCAACCTGAGCAACGGCATCATGTTCCCCGTCATCGAGTCGTTCACCGGCAATCCGGTCGATCTCGAATACGCGCAGACGCGCGCCAAGTGGGAGCCGCTCTACGAGGCGACGCAGATCAAGGGCGACGGTGAGACCCACCCGTTCCTTTCGCCCAACGACGAGTTCGCGGACTACGAGACCTGGGATCAGGGGAATCTCGACCTCAGCGTCATGAAGGAAGACGACATGCTGCAGTACGAGTACGCCCGCTCGGCCTTGCAGATCGGCATGCAGCTCGAGGAGGAGCTCGGCGTGAACCCGTACAAGTTCGGCATGATCGGCTCGACCGACAGCCACACCGGGCTCGCCACCGCCGCCGAAGAGAATTTCTTCGGCAAGCACTCCGGAGCCGAGCCCAACCCACAGCGCTGGGAACACCCGATGGCGAAGGTCGGCGACGCCGAGTACACCGGCTGGTCGATGGTCGCCTCCGGCTACGCCGGCGTGTGGGCGACGGAGAACACGCGCGAGGCCCTCTTCGACGCCATGATGCGCAAGGAGACCTACGCGACGACCGGCTCGCGCATCCTGGTGCGCTTCTTCGGCGGCTGGGACTTCGTCGCCGAGGACGCGACGAGCCGGCTGCCGGCCGACATCGGCTACGCGAAGGGCGTGCCGATGGGCGGCGATCTCAGCGAGGCGCCGGCCGGCGGTGCGCCGAGCTTCTTGGTTGCGGCGCTGAAGGATCCGTACTCGGGCAACCTCGATCGCATCCAGATCGTCAAGGTCTGGGTCGACGCCGCCGGCGAGCGCGGCGAGCAGGTCTACGATGTCGTCTGGTCGGGTGATCGAAGGCCCGATGCCGACGGCAAGCTGCCGCCGGTGGGCAACACGGTCGACGTCGCCAACGCCACCTGGACAAACACGATCGGCGCAGCGGAGTTGATCACCGTGTGGACCGATCCCGATTTCGACCCCGACCTGCGCGCCGCCTACTACGCCCGCGTCCTCGAGATCCCGACGCCGCGCTGGACGGCGTACGAGGCCGAGCGCTTCGGCATCACGATGTCGGACGAGGTCCCGATGACGACACAGGAGCGGGCGTACACGTCGCCCATCTGGTACGCGCCGTCGCGCTAGCCCCGGTGCGATGAACGTCCGAGAAGCGCTGCGCGAGCCCGTCGTCCAGTTCCTGATCCTCGGCATCGGGCTCTTCGTCCTCGCCGAGATCACCGGCAGCGCCAACGCCGATCGCGCCGACAGAATCGTCATCACCGCGGGCCACGTCGAGCGACTCGTAGACGGATTCTACCGGACCTGGCAGCGCCAGCCGACGGCGGAGGAGCTCGACCAGCTCGTGGCCGACTATGTGCGCGAGGAGATCCTCGTGCGCGAGGCGCTGTCGCTGGGCCTCGATCTCGACGACTCCATCGTGCGCCGCCGTCTGGCCCTGAAGATGCAGTTCCTCGTCGAAGACGTCGACGCCGTCGCACCGGACGACGCGGCGCTGCAGGCGTTCCTCGACGACAACCCCGATCTATTCGAGGTGGAGCCGTGGCTGTCGTTCCACCACGTCTACGTGTCCGAGAGCACGCGCGGCACCGCGGCCCTGGCGGCGGCGCAGGAAATTCTCGCGGCGCTGAGCGGCGATGAGGCGGTCGACCCCGAGAACGTCGGCGATACCTTCGCCCTGCCCTACGAGTACGACCACGTCCCGGCCGGGGAAGTGGCGCAGCTCTTCGGGGCCGATTTCGCCGCCGCTCTGCTCGACGCGCCACTCGATGAATGGAGCGGCCCTTTCGGTTCGGGCTACGGCCTTCACCTGGTCAATGTGGCGGCGCGATCCGCAGCGGAGGTGCCGGCTCTGGCGCAGATCCGGGCAGAGGTGGAGCGCGAATGGAAGCTACGTCAACGCGACGAAGCCAACGCCGAGATCTATCGCCAGCTGCACGCATCGTACGCGGTCAGCATCGAATGGCCCGACTGGGTCACGGCTGCACGATGAAACGCACCATCGGCGCCCTGCTGGTGGCCGCCACCGTGCAACTGGCGGTGCTGCCGGCCGCGGCGCACGATGTGCGCGCCGGCTACCTCGAGCTCGTGCAGCGCGGCCCCGAGTCGTTCGACGTTCTGTGGAAGCAGCCGCTGCGCGGCGGACGCCGGCTGCGCATCGGCCCGGTGTTCCCCGATTCCTGCCGGATCATGGGAGCCGGCCGCCAGGAGGTGCTCGACAACACGCTCCTGTTGTTCACCGAGGTCGAATGCAGCGGCGGCCTGGCCGGCGAGGTGCTGGCCGTATCGGGGCTCGCCGCGACCTCGGCCGACGTCGTGGTCCGAATCGAGCATGCCGGCGGGATCATCGAGACCCACATCCTCAGACCGGCGGCGCCGTCGGTAGAGATCGCCGGCAGCGCCGGGCTGTGGGGACGTGCGGCGGGTTATCTGCGTCTCGGCTTCGAGCACATTCTCTTCGGATGGGACCACCTGTTGTTCGTGTTCGCGCTCATGCTCCTGGTGCGCGACCGCTGGCTGCTGGTCAAGACGATCACGGCGTTCACTGTCGGCCACAGCTTGAGCCTGGCGCTCGCCACCCTGGGCCCGGTGAGCGTCCCCGCCGCGCCGCTGGAGGCGGCGATCGCCCTGAGCATCGTGTTTCTCGCCGGCGAGGTGGTGCACGCCGCCCGCGGGCGGGAGTTTCTCGCCGCCCGCCAACCGTGGCTTGTTTCTGGCGCGTTCGGCCTGCTGCACGGGCTCGGCTTCGCCAGCGCTTTGGCGCAGATCGGGCTGCCCGACGTCGAGATCCCGCTGGCGTTGCTGCTCTTCAACATCGGCGTGGAAATCGGCCAGCTCGCCTTCGTCGGCGTCGTGCTGGCGCTGCTGGCGTTGCTGCGCAAGCTCGAGGCGCCCTGGCCGCGCTGGGCAGAGCCCCTTCCGGCCTACGCCGTCGGCTCGACCGCCTCGTTCTGGTTCATCGGCCGCTTTCTGACGCTCCTCTGATCGCCGAAGCTGCCGGTGCCGCTGCCCG
>CBDUAS010000423.1:0-4061 GCA_965365185.1 uncultured bacterium
GGGCTGGCGATCGAGCGCGGCGACCGCCGCGGTTCGGTCGTCGGGGAATGGTACCCCGTGCGCGGCAATCCCGGCGTTTTCGCCAGCACGATCCGTCCCGACCTCATCGCCTCCGACATTCTCGCCAGTCACACGGACATCGTGATCAGGCTCGACGAGGTCGAGGAGCGGGCGCTCGCCTACCTCGCCGCCTTCGATCTCGACCAGTTCGACGTGGCTTTTGCACTCGGCACCGATCATCCCCGCCTGGGATGGTCGGACAGGGTGCCCGAAGAGCGGCGTATCCCAGGGCTTCCGGGGCCCGACGGAATCGACACGAGCGCACCTCTGGTCAGTACGGGCATCATTCCGGGCGCTCAGGCGGCGCGGGCCGTTGCCACCTTTACCGGCGGATTCAAGCGCACTCACGGCGGCTTCCGTTACGCCGAGTTGGCGATGGTCAACCGCGGAAGCCACTACGGGTTCATTGAGGACGGCGTCGTCTTCAGCAAGTTACAGCCCGGGCTGGCGACGATCTATGTGCTCGACGACGGCGCCTTCGACATCAAGACCTGGACGGAGGCCGACAACCCGTTGCTCGAGCGCATCCGCTACGCGCGCCAGAACGGTGTGCCGATCATCGAGCGCGCCGGGATCGGGAACGCCGGTGTGCCCGGGGCGATGGTCAGCCGCTACGGTCCCGGCAACTGGTCCGGCTCTCAGGACGGCAAGTACCGCACCCTGCGCGCCGGCGCCTGTCTGCAGGAAACGGGCGAGCGACGCTTCTTGATCTACGCGTATTTCTCATCCGCCACGCCGTCCGCGATGGCGCGAGTATTTCAAGCCTACGACTGCACTTACGCGATGCTGCTCGACATGAACGCGCTCGAGCACACCTACATGGCGGTGTATTCGGTGCGCGGCTCCGAGCTCCTCGTGCAACACCTCGTGCAGGGTATGGAAGTGCTCGACAAGAGCGAGGGCAGTCGCCTTCTGCCGCGCTTCCTCGGATTCGCCGACAATCGTGATTTCTTCTACCTGCTGCGTCGCGATCCGACGGCGCGGCGTCCGGGGGATACAGGCTCATGATGAGGGCGCGTCGCGCGTGGGGCCCGGTTCGGGTCGTCTCCGTGGTAATCATGGTGGCCGTGTTCGCGATCGAGCTCGGCGCGATGCCGTCTCAGTCGCTTCGCGATAGCAACGAAGCGCTGCTGCAGCGCATCGAGGAAGAGCACGGCCTGACGTCCGATCAGGTTTCCGCCCTGCGAGCTGTCTTCGCCTCGTCGCGTTACATCGGGCAGGGAAACCCGGCGGTCACGGAGCACCCGGCAACGCCGCAACAGTGTGAGGCCAAGCTCGCGGAGCTGGGCGTTGCCTACGAGAATCCGCGTTTCGAACGGATCTGCGGCGCCAAGTACATGGCGCCGCTCTACGATCCGGCGACCCAGCAGCCGGAGGACGCCACCGCCTGCATCGACATGTTCGAGTTCCCGGACATCCCGTGCACCTACCCCGTTGTCTGGGTACGAGCCCGCGAGGCGTCGCCTGTGCGACGCGCACGGGTGGGAAGGGGCGGGTGCCGGAGGCCTGGAGCCGCCGGACTATCGTTTCGATCTCGCGGAGGGTCTGGCCCCGTCTTCGGCGGTCGCGCGCATGGCCAGCGCCCACAACCAGGTGGAGAACGCTGACAAGGTTTGGGCGTACGGTCCCGAGTACCGCACGGGGATCTGCGCCGCGGCGAGCGTCAAGAGCCCTGGCTGCGACGGCGGGGGGTGGGGCGCGTGTGGCTCGAACACCTACCCCACGGGGATGTTCCCGGCCTGCCGCAGCCCGCTCGGGGTGTACGACCAGCACGGAAACGCCGCCGAGCACATGAACTTGCCGCTGCGCCCCGATCAGATGGCCAGCGCCGGCAGCACCGAGCTCGGCTATACCGAAATGAAGGGAAGCTGGTTCATTTTCGACAGCTACAAGGCGCACGAAGACGCCTGCCGCTGGCGCGCTCCGTTCTGGCACGGTTCCGAGGTGATGTCTCCCGACAGCCACCACAACTACCACCTCGGATTCCGCTGCTGCAAAACCATCGACTAGCGAGTCGCGGTGCGCCCCGGGGAGTACGCGCCCGTCGAGGGGCGCGGTCGGGGCTGTGGCGTCAGCGCGCCGCGGGTCGCGACCGGCCGGGTTCGGGCAGCATCTCCGCCGGGACGCGCACCGTTCCCTCGAGGGTCAGGACCGCGGCGAGGTGATCGTCCGCCAGGGCGTCGAAGATCGACCGCTCGACCCCGTCAGCCATCATCACGCCGCCCAGGAGCCGCAACCCGTGGCTGTAGTCGGCATAGCTGGCTCCGTGCACGGTGCTCAGCGGCTGTATCGGGTCGCCCATCCCGCGGTGCCAGCCGTAGATGGCGACGCGCGGCGATCGCTGTCGGGACAGGCGGTTGGTGATCACCAGGTCTTTCTTGTGTCCGGCGATCAAGGCACCGAAAGCGCGTCCGGCGCGCTGCGTCTCGATACGCTGGTTGTGTACGAGGAAGTAGTTGACCGACGTCATGCGCGGGCCCGGGGTCATCGGTTGCGGCTTCAAGCGCAGCGACGACTGGGCGTAGACGGCGTCGACGACCTTTCGCGTAGGCAGGGCCATACCGAAGGTGCGGGCGATGGTCACGGCGCCGTAATAGCTCACCGGAACGCGGACGAAATCCTCGTCCGAGCCGACGGCGAGGTAGTCGGGCATGACCCACACGGTGGCCCTCACTTGCTTGCCGTCGATGCGGGCACGCAACGAAACGGGTTTTAGCTGGCGAAGAAAAGGAGGGATGTTGCCGCGCAGGATTTCCGCGACGATCGCCGCCTCGCGATCGGCGCGGCCGAGCCCGACAAGCCGGCGCCCGAACTCGGTGCCGCCGACGGCATCCGCGGGTCGTTCCGGGATCGAAAAGGAAGAAGCGGGCGCGACGACACGGGGCGCGGGCCGTTCCTCGAGGTGCATCGCCGAAGCCGGCGACATCGAGAGGCCGAGAAGCAAGAGCATGAGGAAGGCGCGCATGGATCAGAGCATGATAGCGCTCGGCGGCGAGCAAAACACCGTCTGATTCGAGCTTCCGGGCTCGATTGACATCACCTCGGCGCCTCCGGTAGCCTCGCGGTTCGGGTGGCGCGAGGGCTCTACCCCGCAACCTTCACAGCCGGTCACCGCCATGCTCCGGTCCGCTCGCCGGTACACCACGCTCGCAACGGCCGCTGCATGCCTGTGGTTGCCCGCGGTGGGCGCTGCCCAGGCGGCGCGCATCTCCGAAGAGGTGCGGACGCTGGCCACCTATCCGTTCTCCGATCCGGACCCGGTGCCGATCCTGGCGCGCGACGCGCGGCTCTATCCCTACCATTCGTTCGAGGGATACGCGTTCGCTTCGACGCCGCAGGAATGGAAGGTCGTCAAGCTCGAAAACGATTACATCGAGGTGTTCGTGTTGCCCGAGGTGGGCGGCAAGGTCTGGGGCGCGGTCGTCAAAGAGACCGGGCACGAGTTCATCTACCGCAACGAGGTCATGAAGTTCCGCAACATCGCGCTGCGCGGGCCCTGGACCTCGGGCGGCATCGAGTTCAACTTCGGCGTCATCGGTCACGCACCCGGCACCGCGACGCCCGTGGACTATGTCTTGCGCGAAAACGACGACGGCAGCGTGAGCTGTTTCGTCGGCGGCATGGCCCTGCCGTCGCGCACCCACTGGCGGGTGGAGATCCGGCTGCCTGCGGACCGAGCGTATTTCGAAACCAACGTGCTCTGGTACAACCCGACGCCCCTGGAACAGCCCTACTACAACTGGATGACGGCGGCCGCGTTCGCGCGCGACGACCTCGTGATGTCGATCCCCGGCGACGCCTTCCTGCAGCATTCCGGCGCCGAGCGGCCATGGCCGTTCGACGAGCAGGGGCGCTATCTGCCCCTCTATCGCAACAACGCCTTCGAGAGCCACAAGTCCTATCACGTCGTCGGTGAGCTCAACGACTTCTTCGGCGGTTACTACCTCGACGACGACTACGGCTTCGGGCATTGGGCGCGGTACGAGGACATGCCCGGCCAG
>CBDUAS010000424.1:0-4044 GCA_965365185.1 uncultured bacterium
ACTTACCCGCCGACCCTGGGGCTGGCGAGCGCTATCGGATTCGCCGGCTACGCCCGAGCGAATACTGAGCGGGGCTGCGTTCCCGGGACATCCTGGCCTCTCCTCATGGGCCCGCGGCGATCCAATCGATGAGACGGCCCTCGAGGTAGTCGTAAAACGGATTGTGGCGCAGCCGCAGAAGCCACGCCTCCGGAAAGGCGAGCAGGCCACGCTCCCCCTGCACGGAAATTCGCCCGAGGTGAACGGAGCTCGGGTCGCGGTGCTCCGGCAGTCCGTAGACGGGGTCGTCGGGCGGAAACGGAAGCGCGACGTGCGACAGCGACAGGACCTGCTCGGGCCACGACAGGCCCAGGGGCTGAATCGCCGGCGCGTCCGAGAACGCCGGCTTGCGCCGACTCACGACCGCCAGGCTGTCGACGCTCTCGTTGCCGATCAGCGTCAAAGCGAACGGCAGGTTGGCATCGTTCATGAGCCGCAGAGTCAAAGGTCCCGGATCCGAGACCAGGGCCGGCCCGGCCACCTGATTGCGGTTGACGTCGAACAGAACGAGCTCGTGCGACGGCGCTGGCAGGTGTTCAAGGAGGTTGTCGACCACGGCGTCGGCCGAGACCGTCGCGTCGACGGTCGAAAGGAACACCAGCGTCGGCGGAAACCCGTCGAGTGCACCCGACGCCGCCGCGGTCTCGACCCGCCGGGCGAGTGAGCGTGTCAGGTCAAGCATCCTCCAGGCGGCGTTGACGGTGAACGAGTTGTACTTGTAGGGATCGAACTCGGGCAAGACGTCTGTCCACGCCAGCTTCTCCAGGCCGGGAACGACGGCGAGCCAGCCGATCCAACGAGCCACCGCGGCAGCGCGGGAGATACCGATGGCGGGCGAGATCAGCACCAGGCTGGCAAGCGGCGGCAAGGGCTCTCCTTCCGCCAGACGAAGGGCGTAGTCGATTCCCAAGGCCGCGCCCGTCGAGTAGCCGACGATATGGATCGGCCCGCCCACCTTCGCGGCCAGATGTTCGGCGCCGAGACGGGTCGCGGCGATGAAATCGTCGACCTTCGCGTATTTGAGCGCGGAGGGAATGGTGCCGTGCCCGGGAAGTCGCAACCCGACTACCCAGTAACCGCGCGCATGCAGCGCCTGGCCGATGGCGCGAAGGCTGTAGGGGGAGTCTGACAACCCGTGCAGCAGTAGTACGCCGCCGCGCGGCGCCTGCGCCGGCAGCTCGAAGCTGCGGTTCCAGTTGGCCGACCGCCCACGCGGGTCCGCGGCGCTTCCGGCGCTGTAGCGCACGAGCCGGAACTCCGGGCCGGTTGCCACCCGCCTGTAGACCTGTTCGTCCATTTGCGCGAACAGCCGTGACTCGAGCCGCAGATACTCTTCGAAAGTGGACACTCGCTCGACGTCTGAAGCCTCGAACTCCTCCTCGAGTCGCTCTGTATGCCAGAGCTCGAGCTGCGGGCTGCCGAGGACCCACCAGGCGTACGCGAGTACCCCCGCCGCCAGCACGCCGGTGAACGCGGCGAGAAGATGGGTTGCGGTGAGCTTCAGGATGCGCGCAGCCATATGCCTTCGTCGGCGGGTCTCAGGTTCTTGCGAGTGGACGGCAACGGAGGGATCGCTACAATCCGGTAGTCTAGGACCATGTTGGGCACGATCTCATTCCGTTCGAAACTCTGTCTCGTCATGTTTGTCCCGCTGCTGGCCGCGACCGGCGACCCACACCGCTCCGCCGACGGCGCCGCGCAACAGCGCTGGTGCGATCAGCTACCGCGCCCCCAGTATGCCGCCCTCGAACGCGCTCCCTCGGCAGACGACTGGTTCGAGGTTTACCACGTCGCCGACGGCGTGTACGCCATCTACGAGCCCTTCCAGTTTCAGGAGGTCATTTCGTACCTGATCGTCGGCTCGTGGCGGGCGCTGCTGTTCGATACCGGAATGGGGATCGGACGCATCAGCGATGTGGTTCGAGAGCTGACGGAGCTGCCGATCCGGGTCCTCAACTCGCACACCCATTTCGACCACGTCGGCGGCAACGCCGAGTTCGACGACATTCTCGGGCTCGACATGCCGGACACGAGGCGGCGCGCAGAGGGCAGCCCGAGCCCTGAGGTGCGCGGCGAGGTCGCGCCGGAGGCCCTCTGCCGCCCGCTGCCGGCGGGCGTCGACGCCGACTCGTACAGCATCCGACCATTCGAGATCGGCGGGTTCATCGACGACGGCGACGTGATCGAGCTCGGCGATCGACGGCTCCAAGTGCTGACGATCCCCGGACACACGCCGGATTCCATCATGCTTCTCGATGCCGCCAACGGTCTGCTGTGGACGGGCGACACGTTCTACGAGGGCCCCATCTGGCTGATCGCAGCGGAAACCGACCTCGAAGCGTACGAAGCGTCGTTGGAGCGGATGGCAGCACTTGCCTCGACGCTTCGCATGGTGCTACCGGGCCACAACACGCCGGTCGCCGAGCCCGGACAGCTCGTCGCGGCGCTTGCGGCGTTCCGTGAGATCCGCGCCGGCGAGCGCGAGCCCGACGAGACCGACGGTGGCAGATTGCTGTTCCGCTACGACAGATTCTCGTTCCTGATCGGCGCCGAGCACATCAGGTAAGCCCGGCGCGGCCCCGGCGCATCGCGAGCCGGACACATCGCGAACCCGGCACAGCGCGAGCCCGACGCAGCCCCGACGCAGCGCGAGCCCGACGCAGCGCAACCCTCGCATTGAGCGAGCGCCCGGTTCAGAGGCTCGAATCCCGGCCCACCTGCTTGCCGGCGGAAAACTCCTTGGTCGGCACGACCCCTTTGTCGGCCAATACCTTCTCGAACGACGCCAACCAGTGCTCGAAGTACCCCGGCGCATCGGGATCGGGCCGCTCCGGTGTTTCCCCCGTGGCGTCGATCTCGGCGATGAGATGCTCCCGAAACTCCTCCCAATCGAAGTAACCTCGCTCGCACAGGGCCACGGCCAGGGCGAAGACGCGACGCTCCCAGTCGTCGTGAAACACCACCTCGCCGCTGCGTCGCGGCAATGCCGTGGGCCCGGTCATGTCGGCGATCGCTGCGTCCGCCCGACGATCCGGCCGCTTGCCGCTCACGTGTCGGCTCCCGAGCCGCCGGCCGTCGCTTCCGGGTCGTACTCCACCCGGGCGACGCCGATCATGGCGTCGCGGCTCACCAGCTCGGCGAGCTGCTCTTCGGTGAGATGCTCGGTGCCCGCGGGACGCTCCGGCAGCACCAGGTAGCGCACCTCGGAGCTGCTGTCCCAGACGCGGACTTGCACCGACTCGGGTACTTCAAGCCCGAACTCCTGCAGAACGCCGCGAGGATCGATCACCACGCGCGAACGATAGGGCGGACTCTTGTACCAGGCCGGCGGCAGGCCGAGCATCGGCCACGGGTAACAGGAACACAACGTGCAAACCACGACGTTGTGGAGCTCGGGTGTGTTTTCGACCACCACCATGTGCTCGCCCTGCAGGCCACCGAATCCGAGCTCGGCGATGGCTTCGGTGGCGTTGTCCAGCAACCGTTCCTTGTAGGCGGGATCAACCCAGGCCCGGGCCACCACCTGCGCGCCGTTCATCGGGCCGATGTCGTTCTCGTAGATATCGACGAGTGTGTCGAGCGCCTCTTTCGTCACCAGCCCCTTTTCGATCAATAGCGACTCGATGATCGCGACGCGGTCGGCGAGGGCCGCGGTTTCTTCTTTGGTGCGGCGGGGTTCGAGATAGGGGTTGGGGGGCGCATCGTGCGGGTGGTGATGACCGTGGTCGTGACCGGGGTCGTGGTCGTGATCTTTCACTTCGCTCGCTCCTCGAGTGGTTCGAGATAGTCCTCCCACAGATCGATGTAGAGGCTGTCGCGTGGGGATGCCTCGGAGCCCCACAGCTCGGTGGCGGCGAACCGGACGCTGTACAACGGCTGCGGATCTTCTCCCCTGCCGTGGGCGTTCGCGTCGGGAAACACGTGCGTGCCGTGGCATCGGTTAACGACGCCGACGCGCCCGCGCGCGTAGCGGGGCAACCGCGTGTGTCCGGGCGGGTTGATGTT
>CBDUAS010000425.1:0-4043 GCA_965365185.1 uncultured bacterium
GCGCGCTTGGCGAGACCCGGAAGACATGGCGCAGGTACTCGAGGCAGACTCCCGGCCGGCGTTCCCCGGTGTCGAGCTTCCTCGACATCAGCGCACGCAGCATGGCCGGTTCTCCTTCGACCGGCGAGTCTACTCGGAGAACCGCCGGAGGGAAGGAATCGGACTCGCGATCTGTTATCTGAGGGAGGACGAGGCCTCCGGGGTGCCGGGGGCCGATTTGCGCTCGGGAGCCACGAGGCCGAGGCGAAGGTAATCGAGATGAGTGACGCGCCCGACAAAGGCATCTTGTCGTCGGCCAATTGACTTGCCGCCGCAAGAGCCGATGTCGAGGGCCGTCAGTTCCCGAGCGCTGCGCCGATGCGAACCAACGCGTCCTCCAGGTGGATGCGGGTCATTCGGTCGTCGATTCCCGCGCCCAGCGCCGATTCGATCTCGCCGCGCAAGAGCTCGAGCTGATCGCGGATGAGGGCGCGGATGTCGGACTGGCCGATGTGCAGATCGGCGTTCAGCGGCGGATCGTCGTTGCTACCGACGCGGAGGTTTCCGGAACCCGGCGGCGACCAGTGCTCCGAGGTGGCTTCGTGCAGCAGGTAGTGGGCTTGCTGTAGATAGGCGCGCTGCAGGTTTCTGCGATAGGTGTCGATCGCCGTACCCTCGCGCACCTCGCGCCAGACGATCTCGCGCGTGTCGTCGAGCATGTCGGCCGGCCGGTAGGTGGCGTCGCCGAGGAAAGCCTCGTGCTCGATCATGCGGGCGAGGCGGGCGTGGTTGAGTAGTCGCTGCACCGCCAGCTCCTGGTAGGCGCGAATGCGCTCCACCGCACCCACGTGCTCGAGGCGCCGTAGCTGGTTGAGGTCCAGCGCCCACTGGGGCGTTTGCAGGACGAACTCGTCGATGAACGCCATCGCCTCGAGTTGATACTCGCGCTCGATCGGCGTGTACACCCATCCCTCCTCACCGTACCGCTTGTGGTGCGTCCACGAGCCGCCCACGGCGGCGGCGGCGTGCTCGGCGTAGCGATTCCACTGCGTCAGAAGCTGCAGGTGGTGGGTCTCGAGCTCGTAGTAGTCGTCGCCCGGATCGAGCACCCATTCCATCAGCGATTCCGAGGCGGCGTAGAGGTTGCGCATGCCGTAGACCGCTGCCTGTACCGGATCATCGGAGATACCCTCGGTCATCCGGTGCGGGTCCCACTCCACGTCCATGCCGAACAGGGCCGCGCCGAACCGGTACCAGGGCTGATCGGCGCGTTCGACGATCCACTCGTCGAGCGTCGGCAGCTCCTCTTCCGGCGTTGCAGCGCCCGGAATGACCCGGTAGCCCCACAACACGGCGAACTTGTCCCACACGCCGACGCGGCGCTCGGGCGGCACACCGTCGCCGGGCTGGGCGACGTAGTTGAAGCGCGTGCGTCCCACCGACGAAGCCGAGTGGCCCCATTCGGCGACGAACGCCGGGTCGCGGATCGACTCCACCGGGTAGACGAAGTTGGCGCGCTGGTTGTGCGGCAGGCCGATGGCGTGCGCCGACTCGTGCGACACCACGTAGCGGATCGCCTCACCCAGATCCTCCGGCGTCAGCTCCTCGGTCTGGAACTCGGGGTTGGCCGTCGCCACCTGCGACACGAGCTGCCAGCGCATGCGCTCGGCGAGGCCGTGATAGATGTTCATGTGCGAGCGAATCGCCTCACCCGAGCGCGGATCGACCACGTCGGCACCGGCGTTGGCCGAGCGCGTCGGCGTGGCGTTGTAGCGCACCACGGAGAAACGGGCGTCGAGCAGCGAGAAGCTCGCATCGTCCTGTTCCCGGGGCGCCCGGCGCACCTCGATGGCGTTGGAGAATCCTGCCTGCTCGAAGGCCTCGTTCCATTCGAGGATCCCCGCCTCCACGTAGGGCACGAGCTCCGCCGGCACCGCGGGATCGATGTACCAGACCCACGGTTCGACGGGATCGACGAGCTCCCCGCGGGCGTATGCCTCCGGGTCCGAAGGCTCCATGCGCTTGCGGATCAGATAGCGCACGGGCCGTACGCCCTGGAAAGCGCGCGAGTAGCCGGTGACCTGCATGGAGATCAGCCCCGTACGCTCGTCCCACAACCGCGGCATCATCGGCTCCACGGGAAGCATCACCATCGAGTGGTTGACCTCGAACGAAACCGTGCCGCCGCGCCCGTTCGACGGCGGCTGGTTGGCGGCGTACGTCTGTACCACGCGCACCTCGACGTTGGTCGGGAACGTCCGCGCCCACTCCAACCAGCTCCGCTCCCTGTCGTAGCGCTGCACGCCGAGCGGCCCGCGGCGGTTGCGCGGCAGGGAGAACATCGGCGTGTCATCCATGTAGAGGTCCGTCACGTCGACCACCGAAGTGCCCTCCCCCCGTGCCCGGATCGGCAGCGAGTGCAGGACCGGCGGAAACGCCGAGTTCTCCACCGCGATCGCCACCGCGGAGCCCTCGTCGGCGACGTTCTGGTACGACATCGCACGCACCAGGATCCGGTCCCCGTGCCGCTCCCAGCGCACGGTGATGTTCGGCGCCATGTTCGCCCCGGCCGTCGACAACCCCTGCTGCGCTTTCGCAAAGCGGCTCATGATGATCATGTCGCGCTCGAGGACCGCGTCGGGGATCTCGAACAACAGCCTGTCGTCGACGCGATGGACGTCGAAGAGGCCGGCCTGCGTTTCGGCGGATGCGGGGACCACGTCGGCGTAGTCCTGCATCTGGGCGCGGGCCGGAAAGGGGTACGTCGCAACGGTCAGGGCGACGGCAACGATGGCGACGGTACAGAGACGGCGCATGATGTTCTCCGCTGGCAGGTGATGAACCCGGGCCGGAAGACTCCCGGCCCCGGCTTCCGGTTCACGCGATTCCGCAGAAGTCTACTCGACGGGCTCCGGAGCTTCCTGGGAGTCTCCGCCGGCGACCCGGGCCGTGGCCTCGTTGTACGCGCCGGCCTATGATTGAGATCGTTGCGGTGCCCGCCGATCGTCGGCGTGGCCGCCAACCGGCCGACATCCGATGACAAGCGAAGCAGTGATCCCGGCCTCGGACCCGGACCTAACCACGCGTCGCCGCGAGGAGCTCGCCAGCAGCGTCAGCCACGGCATCGGCCTGGCCGGGGCGGCCGTGGCCGTTCCCCTTCTGATCGTCGCCAGCATCCGGCAGGACAACGGCGCCGCGATCGTTGGCGCCAGCGTCTTCGGCGCCACGATGCTGGTTCTTTACCTATCGTCGACGATTTACCACGCGCTGCCGGAGAGCCGAGCGAAACAAGCCTTCCGAAGCATCGACCATGCCGCCATCTTCCTGCTGATCGCCGGCACGTACACACCGTTCACCCTCGGCGTTCTCGGCGGCGCTTGGGGTTGGACGCTCTTCGGCATCGTCTGGGGAATGGCGGTCGTTGGCGTCACACTGAAGGCGGCACGCGGGGTGCGCTATCCGACGCTCTCGCTCGGCCTCTATCTGGCGATGGGGTGGGTGGTCATCGTCGCCCTGAAACCCGTGTTTCTGCGCGTGCCGGCGTGGGGCGTCTTCTGGCTGCTGGCAGGCGGCCTGGCGTACACGATCGGCGCGGCGTTCTATGCGGCCTCGAGGGTTCGCTACAACCACCTCGTGTGGCACGTGTTCGTGATGGTCGGCACGACATGCCACTTCGTCGCGGTGCTGCGGTACGCGAACTGACCCGGTACGCGAAGACCCCGGTACCCGAAGTGAGAACCCGGTACGCGAAGACCCCGGTACCCGAAGTGAGAACCCGGTACCCGAGTTCAGACCCCGGCACGCGAACTGAAACCCCGGTGCCCGGCTCGAGAATCCGGCACGCAAGATGACAACCTGCCACGCGTGCGGCCGTCATGCATCTCGCTCACACGTTGACGATGCGCTCCCGGATGGCGAGCTGGGCCTTCTCGAGCGGCTTGTTGTCCGGGAAGTCCGCCGGGATCTTCACGCCCTTCCGCAGCACCTCGAGCTGGAAGGTCGCCAGCGGCGCCCCGAGTGAAGCCGCTGCGGCCGCGGCGGCGACGGTCGAGGGTGCCCCCGCG
>CBDUAS010000426.1:0-4040 GCA_965365185.1 uncultured bacterium
GACCTTCGTGGAGCTGCGCTTCGGGAGCCAGGACCCACGGCCAGCCGGGTCCGTTCGGCAGCGTGGTGAAATACGCCACCGCCGACGACGCCTGGATGGGCGAGGTCGAGGTGGGCATGTTCCCGGCGACGATGGCGATCTCGCCGAGCATCGGCCTGCTCTACGTTGTCAACTTCAATCTGCACGGGCTTCCCGAGCCGAGCTCCATCTCGGTGGTCGATCCCGACAGCATGAGCGAGGTGGGCCGCGTCGATGTCGGCGTCATGCCGCACGGGGCGCGCATGAACCGCGAGGGCTCGCGCCTGTATACGGTCAACATGATGGACGACGTCCTGGTGGAGATCGATGCCTACCGCATGGAGGTCACACGCCGGCTCGGCCTTACAATGCACGCCGCCCACCAGCTCGACGGCACCCACGAGCGCCATATGGCGGAACGCGCCGCCGCAGGCGGCGAGATGGGCGGCGGCATGGGAATGGGCGGAATGGAGATGGAAGGCGGCATGGGCGACATGATGGAAATGGTCAAGCCCACCTGGGCGACGCCGCCGACCGCCGGCGGCAAGCTCTACGTGGCCGGCAACGGGGCGGGGAAGATCCTCGAGATCGACCTGGAGAAATGGGCGATCGAGCGCGAGTTCGAGACCCCCGCGGGGCCGTACAACCTCGATCTCTCACCCGACGGCAAGCTGCTGGCGGCGACCTACAAGAGCAGCAAGTCGGTCGGCTTCTGGAACCTGGAGACCGGCGAGGAGGTGGGCCGCATCGAGACACTACGCCCCATCCCGCACGGCATCATCATCACGCCGGACGGCAGGTACGCCTTCGCCACCAGCGAGGGAATCGGCGGGGAGCCGGGATCGGTCGAGGCCTACGACCTGACGACGTTCGAGCGGGTGGCCAACCTCGATGTCGCCAAGCAGGCGGGGGGTATCGCCTTCTGGCGCATGCAGTAGCCGCGGTGTCTGACGGCGGCGATCGCGGCGTTGCGCTTGCTCGGCCGGTCTCGACGTACGGGATGTACGCCTGCGGCGTCCTCGCGTCGCGCGCCTTGCGCTCGCCTCCGTCAGACACCGCGGTACAGTGCAGGACCATGAACAACAAAGACGGCTTTCAGCGTGAGTACCGCAATACCATCGGCCTGTTCGCAACGGGCGTCACCGTCATCGTCGCCGGCAGTGGCGACGACATCCGCGGCATGACCGCGAACGCGGTGACGTCCGTGTCGCTCGACCCGACGATGCTGCTGTTCTGCCCGGGCAAGGAGGCGCGCCTGTCGAAGTACTGCAAGGAAGGCGCGCCATTTACGGTCAACATCCTGGCGGCAAACCAGCAGAACACGTCGAATCACTTCGCCGGCGCCGACATGGCGCCGGAGCACGGTTTCATCGACTGGCCGGAGGCGGCCGGGCCGCCGCGCATCGACGGCTGCGTCGCCGCCCTCGCCTGCCGCATCCGCAAGATGCTCGACGGCGGCGACCACTGGATCGTGCTCGGCGAGGTCACCGCATTGCACCGCGGCGAGGAGACCGACGACCCGCTGGTGTTTTATGCCGGCACCTATCGCCGGCTGGCAGAGACGGAGGACTGACCGTCTCGGCACCGCGTTCCTGATCCCTGCGCTCCCGGCGCCGTGACGACCGGATACGGGCAACCTTCTCGCAGTTCTGGCAAGGGGCTGTCCGGGTGAGTCTCCGCGCTTCCAGCGTGGTCGAAGAGACGCTGGTGGTGGCTCCGGGAGGCGCGATCAGCGAACTGGGCAGAAACGCCCCGACGTGATCGTTCAGGGCAGATCATCCACGTGAGGGGGCCCCGGCACGGAACGAATCCGCGCCGGGGCCCTTCAAGGTCCTCGGCCACAGGGCTGGCGTCGGTCCGCCGACGGCAACTCTTGACGCCGTTGATGCCTGACTACTGACGGATGATCCCGGTTGGACCCCCGTTCCCGACCTCGGGCGCGCTTTCGCCACTCGCGTTGTGATCGACGAACATCGCCGACATCGTCGGGTCGAAGTACTGCAGGTTCAAGGTGAAAGAGTTGTCTCGAATGACACAGTGAACCGTGTGGCTCCCCTGGGTGACGGCGATGGTCTGAGTCCACGATTGCGCACCGAACGTCGTCGAGGTGAACGCCACCTGCCGGTTGATGCCGCCGGTCTCGTTGACGGCGTCGACGCCGATGGCGACCCGTACCGCACCGATGTTGGCAGCAGTGCAGGACTGGCAGCCGATCGAAGCGCTGCACGTCGTCGTGATGACGCCGTCATCGGGGGCATTGATCGTCACTGACCTCATGCTTACGTAGGTCGTACTGGTGACGGTCGTGTTCCCGGTGTCGAGCTCACTCCCGGCGAGACGCGGCGGGATGTTGCGATACGTGATCGCCCGCGCGACGTCAAAGCCGAAGTACGGCGTCGCGGGAGAAACGATGCCAAGGTCCGTCGAAGCATGGACGCCACCGAAGCCATCCAGAACGAGGACACCGTCGGCGCCGAACTGTGAGGGGACGAACGCGATGCTTTTGGCGATATCGAAGCCGAAATACGGAATGCCGCCGCCGATACCGGGCGCCCCGCCGCCGGCGTGCACCCCGCCGAAACCATCGAGCACGTAGTATTGCGCGTGGTGGGCCTGAACGCCGCTTGCGACAAACACCGCAACTACGAGGATCGCCAGGCTTAAGAGCATACGTCTGGGCTTCATGCAGCCTCCCATTCTGGTTAGGCATCCGTCGGAAGCCATGGACCGGGTCACAAACCCGCGATGGCGTAATAGTGGCGAGGTGAACCTGACCTTGTCAACAGGTTTACGAAGACGCCTGCCGAGGCAACTCGGCGCACGCGCAGCCTATGCGCACCGTTGCCTAGCGACCCCCACCGGCGATCGCCAGGCGCAAGTGGAGAAGGGAAATAGAATCATCGGTTCCCATGCGGCTCGCTCTCGTCAACTACGGCCACCTCGCCTCGCAGACGCAGCCGGATCAGTCGCTTAAACGACTTTCACAGCCTGGCCGCCTCGGCCACTGCTCTGCAAGAAAGAAAGAGCCGAGGTCAGGGTGGTTCAGCGGTTCCAGTGCCGGGACCAGCTCGTGGCGCGGGCGAAGAGCATTCTCGCGCAGCACTTGGAGCGCTTCATGCAGTCATACCAGGAGCGCTTCGCGCCGCAGCGAGGGTCGGTGCGCAGGAGGCGGTCTACCGCTACCTTAGGCGAGCGGCTCCAGACCAACGACCGGGTACCGGTAGTAGACGCCGTCGGACGCCTTGATCGCGCCGATGATCGGCAGCGCGACCGCCAACAGCGCCAAGGCGATCCATCCCAATATCACCAGCGGGATGAGGACGATGGTGATCAGCAAGATGGCGAGGGTGACCCCCGAGAGGAATACCACCACGTTGAGCAGCAGCGCCTGCTTGGCGATGCTCGAGATCACCGGCGAATCGCCTTTCACCGCCCAGATAATGATCGGGACGATGACGCCTCCCAGGGGAATGATGTAGCCGGCCAACCCCGAGAGATGGGCGGCTACGGCGAGCCCGCGTTCCTCGGGTGAGATCGTTTCAATCGTCTGCATCGACCTGCCTCCGGGCCCTGCCTTTTGCGGAAACATGTCGGGCCTTGCCACCGGGGCCTCATCTCCGCCTGATCGTGATACCTCGTTCCGTCGATCGGCGGTCAGCCGAATCGCGGGTTGTTTCTTCTTACGGCGGTTGAAGCCGATGGGTTTGCCAAGCGGCCCGTTCTCATCCGCAATATGCCGCCAGAGCACGAAAAGTCGCCGACCAGATCGGCCCGTACGGCGGGCAACGACGGCGATGAGCCCACGAAGGACGATGCCGGGAGCGAGCTCGGTCAGCATCGCGCCGCCGGTTGAAGCGAGCTCGTTAGCTACGCCACGAGAATCTCTATATGCTGGCGAGGTTCGTCCCCCGACGACCTGCTGAAGGCCGGGCGCTGCCCGGGAGCAAGAGAGAATATGAGCACGATCTCGCGCCGCGCGGTCGCGAAGTCAGGGCCGTCTATCATGGCCGCGTTGCCTTCGC
>CBDUAS010000427.1:0-4038 GCA_965365185.1 uncultured bacterium
GTGGAAAGAGATTGCGGGCTGTGGTCGGGGATGACCATTGACGAGATTCGTGAATTCCGCTTCGGCCCGGATGTGATTCGCTCCGAGCGTTCATACGATTTTGCCTTGGTCTCGAGCTTTGCAGACCTTGAGGCCTTGCAACGCTACCAGGTTCACCCGGAGCACCAGAAGGTCGTGGCACAGGTCAAAGCCATCACCTCGGTGAAGGGTTCATGACGGCCAACACGACGGGGACCGATCCGGAAGAAGACGCGGCGACGTCCGCCGACCTGATCCCGCGCGCCGCGCGCGGCCACGTGCTGTCGGAGGGCGAGCAGATCTACTTCGAGACGTTTGGTGTGCGCGGCAACGAGGCCGTCGTCTTCAGCCACGGGTTGAGTGGCAACCACGTGATCTGGCACCAGCAGATCCGGGCGTTCGCCCGCCACTACTACGTCATCACGTGGGACCAGCGGGGGTTCGGTCGCTCGACGGCACGAACGCGGCAGCTCGGGCCGCTTCCCGCGGTCAAGGATCTGCGTGAGATCCTGGATCACCTCGAGATCGATCGTGCCCATCTGATCGGCCAGTCGATGGGTGGCTGGGCCTCGATCGGCCTGGCGGTACAGGACCCCGACCGGGTCCGCAGCATCGTCATGGCCGATACCATCGGCGGCATCTATACCCCCGAGATCAGGCAGCACTACGGTGACGTCGTCGCTCGCAACGCTTCCGGCACGGCGCGCCCCGCGTACGAGGAGCTCGCCATCGGCCAGCACCCGGCGATCGGGGCCAAGTTCAGGCGCGAGAATCCGATCGGTGCGTTCCTCTACGAGCAGATCGGTGACCCTTCCCGGGAGCTCGTGCAAGCGATCCGTGACCTCTTGATCGCCACCGAGTTCTCGCAGGTGCAACTGCAGAAACTGGACATGCCGATGCTGTTCATCGTCGGCGCTCAGGACGAGTTCTTTCCGCCAAAGCTGATTCGCGCGGCGGCAGCTCGCGTGTCCGCTAGCCGCGTCGTCGAGATTGCCGACACGGGGCACTCACCGTATTTCGAGGCTCCGGAGGAGTGGAACCGCGTCGTTCTGGATTTCCTCACCGAGGTGAGCGGCTGAGCCGACGGGTCACCACATTAGGTCTATTTCCCCAACGCGCGCGGCGCTACCCTGTTTACCAGGGGTTATGCACGACAGGGATGCGTCGGATGCTGCGGCGAGAACGCGTTCAGCGGCGGCTTTGTCCGCAATGCGGCTGGGACGCTGAGGGTCAACCTATCGAAGACGAGTCTGCCTCGTCGAACCGCCCGCGCACGCGGTACGACCCGGCTCCGAAGTGCCGCTACCAATGCGACAACTGCGGCCACGAGTGGATCCAGTGAAGCAGCCGGATTGCCGGCCGCCGGGTGAGCGCTGACGCGAAGCCCTTTACGCTGCGCGACGGATCCGACCGATCGAGCTCGCCGCGCACCATGCGGTCACTGCCGAGCGAGCTGCGCGCCCGCGTTTCCAACCGATCGAGCTTGCCGCGCAAACCGCGTTTCCCGTTGGTCCTCATTGCGGCGTCCACCGTGTTGCCAACGGAGGGGTCGCAGGTGTAAACATTGCGCTATGCAATACGTTCACGACGTTCTCATGGACAAGGGCAGCCAAGTCTACAGCGTGACGCCGGACACCTCGGTGTGGGATGCGCTGGAGATCATGGCCGACAAGAACATCGGTGCGCTGGTGGTTTTGGAGGACGACAAGATCATGGGCATCTTCTCGGAGCGCGACTATGCCCGGCGCCTGGCGCTCAGAGGCAAGCGCTCCCGCGAAACGCCCGTGAAAGACATCATGACCGATGTGGTTGCGACGGTGAGCCCGTCGCACTCCATGAAGGACTGCATGGAGGTCATGACCTCGGAGTACGTGCGTCACCTGCCCGTGATGGAGGGCGATGCGCTTGTCGGCCTGGTATCGATCGGCGACGTGGTGAAGTCGATCATGTCGTATCAGGAGGCCATGATCCAACAGCTTGAGGCGTATATCACCGGCAGGGTCTGACGGGCGAAGGCAAGGGCGGTCGGACCCGACCACCGCTCGCGGGCCCACGATCTGCCGGACCGGACGATCGCTCGCGGGCTCACGGGCTGCCGAAATCGGCGACCCCCTCGCGGGCTCACGAACTGCCCAGCTCTGCTACCCCTCCCGCAAACCCGCGGCGATCGGCAGCCGGGCCGCACGGATGGCCGGGAAGATGCCGCCGAGCAGCCCGATGAGCGTGGCCCCGATCGCACCCAGCACCAGCAAGCCCGGCGTCACCCGGAACGCGAAGGTGACCTGCGAGAAGCTCTGCCAGTTGATGGTCGCGGCGCGGGAACCGTCGAAGATGACCCACGCGGCGATGCCGCCGATGACACCGCCGACGAGCGCCAGCACCAGCGATTCGAACATCACCGAGATGATCACCGGGCCGTTCTTGAACCCCAGCGCCCGCAGCGTGGCGATCTCGCGCGTGCGCGCGGACACGGCCGAATACATGGTGTTGAGTGCGCCGAAAACGGCGCCGATTGCCATCAGCGAGGCGATCAACGTGCCGACGCCGGTGATCAGGCTGGTCACCAGGACCGATTGTTCGGAGTAGTAATCGGTCGAACGGCTGACCTTCAGGTCGACGCGCGGATCGGTGTCGAGCTCGTCCTTGAAGTCGGTGAACACCTCGGGCTCGGTCAATCGGGTGTAGACCGCCTGAAACGAATCTCCGCGCCGATACGCGGACTGCAGGATGCGGGCGTCGGTCCAGATCTCCGACTCCGAGATGCCGCCGTTGGCGGTGAACAAGCCGACGATGTCCCACTGATCTGAGGCCACCTCGATGCTGGCCCCGAGATCGAGGCCGGCGAACTCCTGCGCCGCGCCCACACCGATGATCACCTCGTTGCGTCCCCACTCGAACATCCGTCCTTCGACGATCTCGATGTCGCCGCGCACGTCGAAGGCCTGCTCCTCGACGCCCCGCAGCGGTACGTTGGCCACGGTGCCGGTGCTTCGTTTGGGCAGGTCGATGATGACGAACAGCTCGGCCGACGACAGCGCGCCGTCGTTGTCGCGGGCGACGCCCTCGGTGTCGGCGACCACGAGCACGTCGTCGCGACTCAGACCGCTCATCATCTCGCTGGTGGCGCCGGACCGCAGTACGATCGCCATGTCGTCGGACCCTGCCACCTCCAGGGCGGCGCGAAAGCCCTGGGCGATCGACAGGACGCCGACGAGCACGCCGACGACGCCGGCGATGCCGAACACCGCGGCGGCCGACGATCCCAGCCGCTGCGGAATCGTGCGCAACCCGAACAACGTGACGGCGTAAACCTGCGTCAGCCAGCGCACGTTACTTCCTCCTCAGGGCCGAGGCGACGTCGAGCTTCATCGCCTGAAGCGCCGGGAAGGCGCCGGCGGCCATACCGAGCGCTATCGCCAGAAGCACGCCGACAGCCATCCCGAGCGGCGGAAAGAAGAACATCGGAAACGCCCCGCCGGTGGGGTCGCCGAGCGAGATCAGGTACCAGGCCACGCCGAGCCCGACGAGCCCGGCGCCGCCGGCGAGCAGCAAGGATTCCGCCAGCACCAGCCCCAGCACCTGCCGGTGCGTGTACCCGATCGCCTTGAGAACGCCGATCTCGGAGATCCGCTCGCGCACGGTCTGCGCCATCGTGTTGCCGGCCACCAGCAAGATGGTGAAGAACACGGCGCTGAGCACGCCGGTGATGATCTTGCCGATGTTGCCCACCTGCTTGGCAAACCCCTGGACGAAGGCGAGCTCGGTCTCGGCTTCGGTCTCCGCCGGCGAATTGGCGAACAGCGCGTCGATCTCGTTGGCGATTTCGGCGGAGCGATCGGCGTCGTCCACGCGGACGATGTACCAGCCGACGGAGCCGCGCGCGCCCTCGGGGCGGGCCTCGTCGAAGTAGTCGTAACGAAAGAGGAACTGCGTCGTGTCCGTTGCCGGGTCTTCGCCGTCGTAGATGCCGACGAGATCGAATTCCCAGAGCTACCGGATGATGACCAGGAATATACCGAG
>CBDUAS010000428.1:0-4024 GCA_965365185.1 uncultured bacterium
GGCCGATCCGCGGTCTGAGCGACTTCCCGCGCGACGACTGGCCGGGCAACATCGCCGCCCACTACTACGCCTACCACATCATGGTGGGCCTGGGCACGCTCTTCATCTTGCTGACCGCCAACGCGGCCTGGCAGCTGTGGCGCGGCCGCCTGTTCACCTCGCGGGCGACGCTTTGGAGCTTGATGCTCGCCCTCCCCTTCCCGTTCATCGCCAGCACCGCCGGCTGGTGGACCGCCGAGCTCGGCCGTCAGCCGTGGGTGATCTACGGCCTGTTACGCACTTCCGAGGGGCATTCGGCGCACGTCTCGGCCGGCAACATGCTGTTTACGCTGATCGGTTTCGCCGGCATGTACGCCCTGCTGAGCATCCTGTACCTGTTCTTGATGGCGCGCGAGGTCCACCTCGGGCCGTCGCACGCCGGACATGGCGCTGCACCCGCGGCGGAGGAAGCGGGTTCGTGAGCCTTCCCACGCTGTGGTTCTGCCTGGTCGGCGTGATGCTCACGGTGTACGTGATCCTCGACGGGTTCGACCTGGGCGTGGGCGCCGTCCACCTTTTCGTCGCCCGCGAGGAGCGCGAGCGGCGCACGGTACTGCGGGCGATCGGCCCGGTGTGGGACGGCAACGAGGTTTGGCTGCTGGCGGCCGGCGGAACTCTGTACTTCGCCTTTCCGATGCTGTATGCGGTCGCCTTCTCGGGGTTCTACCTGCCGCTGATCATGGTGCTGTGGCTGTTGATGCTGCGCGGCATCTCGATCGAGCTGCGCGGACACATCGACAGCCCGGTGTGGAAGCCCGCCTGGGATGTCGTCTTCTGCGGGGCCAGCGCGTTGTTGGCCCTCTTCTTCGGCATTGCCCTGGGGAACGTCGTCCGCGGCGTGCCGATGACGGCGTCGGGGTACTTCTTCTCGCCGCTGTGGACGGATTTTCGCCTCGGCGCCGATCGCGGGATCCTCGATTGGTACACCGTGCTGACCGGAGTCGCGGCGTTGCTCGTTCTGATCCAGCACGGCTCGCTCTGGCTGTTGCTCAAGACCGAAGGAACCGTCAGCTCGCGGGCCGCGTGGCTCGCCGACCGGGTGTGGTGGGCAGTGTCCGGCATCACGCTGACCCTGTCGCTGGTGAGCTTCGTGGTCCAGCCGAAGATCCGCGACGCCTTCGGCGTGCGACCCTGGGGGGTCGTGTTTCCCCTCATCGCCCTGGCGGGACTTGTCGCGGTTCGCCGGTTCCGCGTGAAAGGCGCGGATCTGCCGGCCTTTCTGGCCTCCTGTACGTACATTCTGGGAATGATGACCAGTGCGGTCTTCGGGCTGTATCCGCTCGTGTTGCCTGCGGGGCCCGATGCCGGCCTTTCGCTGACACTGACGGATGTGGCGACCAGCGACTACGGGCTGCGCGTCGGTCTGTTCTGGTGGATACCGGGGATGCTGCTGGTCACCGCGTACTTCTTCCACGCCTACCGCAGCTTCGCGGGCAAAGTCCGACTCCAAGACGAAGGCTACGGGTAACCGCCTCTCCCCTGCCCCGCGCCGGCCGGCCTGTTCCGATCCGCAGGATCAGCGAGTCGGTACCAGGAGCTGTTGCCCGACACGGATGACGGTGCGGTTGCCCATGTTGTTGGCCTCCTGGATGGCCCGTATCGACGTCCCGTAGCGATTCGCGATGATGGTGAGGTTCTCGCCCCGCCGGACGGTGTGAGCGGTGAACTCCGGCTCGGCAGGCTCCCGAGTGATCCGCACGGTCGCGCCCACCGGCGGCAGCTCTTGCGACCACAGATGGTTGTCGCGAATGACCCGCCAGGCGCTGGTCTCGAACGCCGCCGCGAGGTGCTCGATGCTCTCCCCCTCCCGGACGACGTGCTCGACGATCTCGGGCTCCTCTTCCGGCTCTTCGTCATCGTCGACCTCGGGCTCCCAGGACAGCGGCAGCCGGAGCTCCATCCCTGCCGGCAACGTTTGCAGGTGCCAGAGCTGGTTTTCGCCCCGCACGGCGTCGAGGGGAACGTCGAATGCGAAGGCGACACCGAAGTAGTTGTCACCCACCCGGCTGCGGTAGTAGATCGCATCGTCGCGAACCTCGTAGAGGTCGGTTCGGGGGGTAACCGGATGGGCGATCAGGTATCCGGGTCGCAGCTCGCGGATGCCGATGTACGGGTTGTACATGCGCAATTGCAGAAGCGGAATGCCGAGGCGCTGCGACACCGTCCACCAGGTGTCGCCTTCGCCGGCTACTTCGAGACGCAGCGCCCCGGCGTGGCGTCGAATCGGCTCCTCGTAGAGCTTGAGCACGGTGCGGTAGTGACCGACACCGATGACGTACTGCAGGGACTCCAGTCGCATCGGTCGATTGCGGCCGACCGTGGCCGGCCCACCGTTGTAGCCCGCGAGCGCGTAATCCTCACGTTCGAACCGTTCCACGAGCTGGGCGAGGTACTTGATCCCCGCCTCGATGTTGTCGCTCACGCCGAGCAACCGTTGCGTGGCCGGCATGACCTGGAAATAGCCCTCGGCGCCCGCCCAGGAGGTAAGGCCCGCGTTGCCTCCCGATTCGTACAGGCAGACGGCGCGCGCCAGGTCGTAGTCGAGACCGTAGGCGTTCGCGTGTATGCGAATGCGGTCCTCGATCTCCATGACCTTGCGATAGAGACCGAGAAAAGCGGGCGACAGGTGCGAAAGCTCGAAGGATGACGGATCGATGACGCCGGCGGGGGTCTGGGGAGGCGCTGCCTGACGGTGGCCGGCCTCGATGCGCCCGGGAGACGCCCCGGCGGACGGCGCCGGCTGACGTCCATCGCCGACCGCAACGGCCGTGGCCGTGGCCATCACGAACGTCAGAATCCGGACAGCCGCGATGCTCACCCCGACCTCCCCCCATAAGTGTTGATCAATACATCGTTTATAGCAATCCGCACGCATCGGCTGCAAGCCACGATTCGGGGCCGGGCGGACGGCCACAGCACCGGTCTTCGAGCTTGCGCATGCGTCCGTGCCGTTTTACAGTTCGTCGACCGCGGGGCTCCCCGTTGTTTCCCGCCTCAGCCCCTTGAAACGAGACGTTTGCCGCTCTCGATGCGCTTAAACGCTTTCATCAAACGTAGCCCCGTGGTCCTCGCGCTGCTGGGTGGCGTCGTTGCGCTTGCGGCGGTTCCCGTCGTCAGCGTCCTTTACGGGGAAGACACGCCGATCGTGGCGCAGTACGGCTCGACTGCGGCGACCGTCGTACCCGACCTGCCTCCGGAATGGCCTCTGTCGCTGGCCGCCTACGCCACGCGGACGGTCGAAGGGGAATTCCGCCCCGGCTCGACATTCGCACGCGTTCTGGACCAGGCCGGCGTGCCTGCGACACGGGTCCATGAGGTGGTGCGCGCGATCGAAGATGATTTCGATGTGCGCCGGATTCGCGCCGGTCGGCCGTACAAGCTGTATTTCGACGAGAGCGACGAGCTACTCCTGTTCCGCTATCAACCGGAGCGTCAGGAGGCGGTGGTCGTAGCGCAAGGGAGCACGGGCTGGATCACGAAGAAGATCGTCGTTCCCTTCGACATCCGTCATCGCTTCATTCACGCCCGTGTCCGCGGCAGCCTGCAAGGATCCCTGGCTGCCACCTGGCTGCGTCGTGCCGACGCCATCGATCTCGCCCACAAGTTGGCCGATGTTTTCGCCTGGGACATCGATTTCGCCGCCGATTTGCGCGTCGGCGACAGCCTCGATCTCGTCGTCGAGCAGCGCTTTCTCGAAGGCGAGTTCGTCGGTTTCGGCGACGTGCTCGCCGCCGAGCTGAGCGTCGGCGGGCGGTCCTACGCGGCGGTTCGGTACGTGCGGCCCAACGCCACCGTCGCCTACTTCACTCCCGAGGGGCAGTCTTTGCAGCGTGAGTTCCTACGCTCCCCGGTCAACTATTCGCGCATCTCGTCCCGTTTCTCGTACCGTCGCATGCATCCGGTATTGAACGTCGTACGCCCGCACTTCGGGGTCGACTACGTTGCCCCGGCCGGGACCCCGGTGCTCGCCACGGCGGACGGGACG
>CBDUAS010000429.1:0-4019 GCA_965365185.1 uncultured bacterium
CGCCGCGGTACACCAGGACCGCGAGGATCATCAGCACCGGGAGCACCAGCAGCACCGTCATGAGCAAGAACAACGTCCGCACGAGCCCTTGCACTCTCTTGTCGCGGGCGTTGATCTCTGATTCCGCGAACGTGACCGCTGCCGATTCCGCCATCGAGAGTGCCTACCGGTTGCGAATGCCGCGGACGACGAGGTCGGCGGTGAGGTTGATGATGAACGTGACCAGAAACAGGAAGATGCCGAGGGTGAACAGCACCTGGTAGTGCTCCGATCCCCGTGCCGTCTCGCCGAGCTCGGCCGCGATGGTCGCCGTCAATGCGCGCACGGAGTCGAAGATGCTGGTGGGGATGTTCACCGAGTGGCCGGTGGCCATCAGCACCGCCATGGTCTCGCCGAAGCCGCGGCCGACGCCCAGAAGAACCGCCGCGACGAGGCCGTTCTTTGCCGCCGGGATCACGACGCGCCAAATGACCTGCCAGCGGGTCGCGCCCATCGCCTCGGCCGCCTCCCGGTAGGTGTCGGGCACCGCCTTCAGCGCGTCCTCGGCGATCGTCGTCATGATCGGCGCGGCCATGAGGCCGAGAATGACGCCGGCGTTGAGGACGTTCAGACCCACCGGAACGTCAAAGGTCCGCACGATCAGCGGGTTGAGGATCATGAAGCCAATGAACCCCCACACAACCGAGGGAATGGCGGCGAGAAGCTCGACCAACACCTTCAGCGCTTCGCGCGTCTTGCCGGTGGCGAACTCGCCGATGTAAATGGCCGCACCGAGCGAAAACGGTATGGCAACCAGCATCGCCAGCCCGGTGACGCTGGCGGTTCCCAGGATCAGCGCCAGAGCCCCGTACGTCGGGTTGCTCAGGGACGTGGGTCTCCAGGCCGGCGAGGTAAAGAACTCCACCGGGTCGAAGCGGCCGAAGATGAAGCCGATGCCCTCGCGGGTGATGAAGACGAAGATGCCGAAGATGAAGACAATGGCCGAGATGCCGCCGATGAACACGACTACCTGGACCAGCTTGTCCAGATACCAGGCGAAGTCGAGGCGATCGGCATCCTGACCGTTCATGTCAATCGGCGTCCTCACCGCGCAGCGCCACCATGAGGTCTTCGACGTGACCCGCGAGTTCCCGATAAATGCCATCGAGCTGCTCGTCGGAGCAGGACGTCATGTCTTCCGGACAAGCGCCCACGTCCCAGCGCAGGAAGATGGTGGCGAATGGCACCGTATCGATGTGGTCGCGCACGTCGCCGTTGATGCTCACCACCACGTGGTAGTCGTTGAGCTCGTGCACCGTCGTCGCCATGCTCGAGGCCACCGCTCTCTCGAGGGTGTGCCCCTTGCGCTCCATGAAGCCGAGCAGCTCGGGTGACAAGCCTCCCGCAGGCGTCCAGGCGGCGCTGTCGTAGGCGCCGCTGTTCGGGAAGGCCTTGCGGGCGATCGCCTCGGCGATCTGGCTGACGCAGTCGTTGCGCTCGTCGACGAACAGGACCTTGTAGACCTTCGGTTGCTTGGTCTCGCCGGAGACGGCGAAGATCGTGTCCTCGCAGATGTTCTTGGCCTGATCGGCCACCCGGCCGATGCGGTTGTACACCACCAGTAGGGCGAACAGGTCCTTCAGCGGCCGGGTGCGCCTCTCGCCCTCGTCGAGCAGGTCGTTGAAGACGTTCTCGTAGATGTTCTCGACGTCGTAGGCTGCTTGCTTGGTCGCCCGGGCGAGCTCGGCGTTTCCTTCCAGGAAGGCGCGCATGGCCTCGCCCAACACCCGCTCGGTGCGCTCGGCAATCATCTCGATGTCCCGCGCGATCGCCGCGCTGGGAGCTTCGGACAGCTGCACGGCCTCGCGCGCGATGGCGACAGCGTAGTCGCCGACGCGCTCCAGCTCGATGTTGAGACGCAGCGTGGCGGAAACGAACCGCAGGTGGCCGGCGCTGGGCAGGTGGCGGGCGACAAAGGCGTGACAGCGCCGGTCGCTGGCACGTACCGCACGATTGATGGGGTGATCCCCGAGCACGACAGCGTAGGCGCGCTCCGCATCGCCCGCCAGCAGCGCGTGGATGCTCTCGCGAAAAGCATGTTGCACGCTCTGCGCGATGCTGGCGGTGGCAGCGCGGATCTCGACGAGGTCCGCTTCGAGGCGTTCTTCGTAATGGGTCATGCCTCTTTCTCCGGGGCGAAAGCTCCGGGACTCGCACGAATCCCGAGAGGCCGTGGTGCGGGCAGCCGTCCGCCCGCGTTGCTCAGCCGCAACTGAGCGAACGTACCGGAGCGTACCCCTTTTCGTCGAGGATGCACTGGCCGACGTCGCTGAGGATCCAGTCCAGGTACTCCTTCACCTGCCCCTGAGGAGCCCCGTTGGTGTACATGAACAAGGGCCGCGCGATCGGGTAGGTGCCGTCGATGGCCGTGGCCGTTGACGGAGCGACGCAGGTGCCGCCCTCCTCCGTCATCACGCACGGCATCTTGACCTCCTCGGTGGCGTAGGCCAGGCCGCTGTAGCCGATAGCGCAGGGCGTATTGGCAACCAGTTCGACGACATCCTTGGAGCCGTGCAGGTCGCGGGAGCCGAGCTTGAAGTCGCGCTCCGCTCCGAGCACGGTCTCTTGAAAGTACACGTAGGTGCCGGAGTTGTTTTGCCGGCTCACCCGGATGATCTCGTCGCTTTCACACCCCGGAACCGTGACACCGAGCTGCGACCAGGTCTCCGTCGCGCCGCCTTCGCCGTAGATGTCCGCGAGCTGCGCGATGGTGACACCGTCCATCGGGTTGTCGTGGTGCAGGTACACGGCCAGCGCGTCGTAGCCGACGATGAACTGCTGTGGATCGCCGCCGTTGGCCCGCGCCGCCTCGATCTCTTCCGGCTTGATCTCCCGGCTGGCGTTGGCGAGGTCGACGGTGCCGTTGATCAGCGCCGAGATTCCGGTTCCCGAGCCGCCCCCGGTCACCGCCACCACCACGCTGGCGTCGACGTTCTTGTACTCCTCGGACCAGGCCTGGGCCACGGTCAGCAGGGTGTCGGACCCCTTGTTCTGAATCATCGTGCGCGAAGGGGCGTCCGAGCCGCCGCCGCAGGCGGCGAGCGCGAGTGCGGTGAGAATCAGCGTGGTCTTTTTCAAGGCAGTGCTCCGGGTATACGGGTGGGAAGGACGCGGATGACGGGTAGCCGTCAGATGGACTTCAGAAACCGTTTTCGGCTGCAAAGGGACCATTCGCCGGTGGAGAAAGGTGCTCAGTAAAACAGCCTATCCGGGAAGAGATCGGCGGTCTACAGACTCGACAATAAGCGTATCGACGCTCCGTGAAGATTCTGTAAAGAGGGCGCTAAAGAGGGGTAAATTCGCTGTCGCCGAGCCCCCCCCGTCGAGGCGGGTTTCCCGGCGCGATCGCTCACTAGAGAGGCGGGTTTCCCGGCGCGAGCGCTCACGAAGGAGAGACCCCGGGAAGAGAGGGTGGCCACAAAGGTACAATCGGGGAAGTAACTCGCTCAGGCGCGAAAGGGGGTCGGATCATGAGGACGTTCGCACACCACCACGCCGACACGCCGCACGGCGAATCGCACGCGCCGATCTCCGTCAGCGTACTGATCTCGTTCCTGTTCGTCGGCGCCCAGTGGGTCGTCTACGTCTGGACCGCGGTTGTCGTGCCGTCTGGCAGGGTGGCGGAAATCTACAGCGGCAGCAATCCGTTCACCGTCATTTCGGTGATCATTGCCATGCTGCTCATGGCCTTTCTGCTGGTCGACTTTCGCCGAAACCGGATCGAGGCGCACGGATCGAATCGATTTCACTTCGTCGTCTTCGGCCTGGCCGCGGCTTTGCTGGCGCTCTTCATGGTGTTCATGACGAGAGTCATCCAGTTCAGCGGCTAGCGGCGCGTTGCGTCTATCAGGCGGGCGCGGGAGCCGCAGTGCTGCGCTGAAGGGCGGCTGCGCCGCGGCGCTGATCGCGCTGCTCTTGGCAGGCGTGACGGGGTGCGGTCGGAGCGACTCCGTCGACCTGGAGCGCGTGTTGCGTCGGGG
>CBDUAS010000430.1:0-4002 GCA_965365185.1 uncultured bacterium
GAGCGGCAGTCGCCGGTATCGCCTTGACGGGGCTCTATGCCCCGGAGGTCTGGATGCCCGCCGAGCTCGGAACCCCGACGTTTCGCCCGGAGGTGGCCTTCACTACGGGCACCTTCGTCGAGGGCGTGTTGACCTTCTTTTTCGTCTTCACCGTCATCGGGACGTCCGCAGACCGGCGCCCACCTGCTATCTTGTATCCGCCTGCGATCGCGATGGTGCTGGTCGCTGCTGCTCTGGCAGGCGGGCCGCTGACCGCCTTTGCCGCGGGCATCTGGCGGGACCACCTGGCGTACTGGGTGGGGCCCGTCATCGGGGGCCTGGTCGCCGCCCTCGCCCACCGGTTGATACGACCGCAGAAAACGAGCTGACGGGGACGATGGAAGACTCGCGCGAACGGAACGTACAGGATGGACCGCACCTCGTGGTGCAGAGCGACGATGGCCAGGATGCTTACGTCGGCCTGTCGGGAGAGTCCGTGACGGTCGGTCGCAGGACCTCGAATGAGGTGCAGATCCTGGACCCGACGGTGTCGCGCGAGCACGTTCGCATCGGGTTCGACGACGATGCCGGCTATCTCGAGGATCTCAACAGCACCCACGGGACCTTCGTCAACGACATCCGCGTCAGCGGCCGGCACCCCCTGAGCCACAACGATCGCATCCGGCTGGGTCGGGCCAACGCGAACACGATGATCTACCGCACGCATCGCGAGTTCTCCGACCTGATGGAGACCGCCGAAGAGATCGAGCCCACGGCGGAAAACCTCCGCAACCTCTGGGCTCTGCTGGAGATCAGCAAGGCCCTGAACTCGTCGTTGCGTCTCGACGACGTGCTGGAAAAGGTCATCGAGGCGGTCCTCGCGCTGACCCGGGCGGAGCGGGGCATGTTGTTGCTGGGCGAGGACGCCGACCACATGGAGACGAAGATACAGCGCAACTTCGACGCCTCGGGGTCCGACGACACACGCTACAGCTCCAGCGTCGTGCGCAAGGTGGTGACGACGGGCGAGCCGAGCATTCTCACGGACACGGCGCAGGATGCGAACTTCAGCGGCCAGGACAGCATCGTCGGGCTGAACCTCCGCACGGTCATGTGCGTGCCGTTGCGCCTCGGGCGCAAACGCATCGCCCCCGTGCGCACCTCCCGCGCCGACGACGCCACCGCGGCCGCCGACTATGCCGCGGCGCTGGCAACCGCAACCGCCACCGAGGCGGGAGCGAGCCTCGGCGACGAGGTGGCGATCGCTGCCGATCTCAACCTCATCGGGGTCATCTACGTCGATCGTCGCTCACCGACCCGCTTTTTCACTGCCCAGGATCTGGCGCTGTTCGAGTCGTTCGCCTCACATGCCGCGCTGGCCATCGAGAACGCGCGGCTGTTCGAGGAGGCGCTGGAAAAGCGGCGGATGGAAAACGAGATGGGGGTGGCCCGGGAGACCCAGCAGAGCCTGCTGCCGCAGGAATTCCCCGAGCTCGACTGGGCATCCGTGCACGGCCGCAACCAGCCGGCGCGCCAGGTGGGCGGCGACTACTACGACGTCTTCGTACGCCCCGACGGTGCGCTCGACTTCGCCGTCGGCGACGTATCCGGAAAGGGTGTGCCGGCGTCGCTGGTCATGTCCACGCTGCAGTCGTCGTTCTTGGCGCAGTCCGCAGCCCTGGACGACCTCGCCGAGGTGTGCGAGCGCGTCAACGAGTTCCTCGTGCAACGCACCACGCCGGAGCGCTACGCGACGTTCTTCGCCGCCCGTCTGCAACCCGACCGTACGTTCACCTACGTCAACGCCGGGCACAACCCGCCGATGCTGCTGCGCAACGCCGAGGTACACCGGCTCTCGGGCGGCGGCCTGCCGCTCGGTCTGTTCAAAGGCAAGCCGTACGAGCTACAGAGTCGGCGGCTGGAGCCCGGGGACCTGCTGCTGGTGTTCACGGACGGGGTCACCGAAGCCAACGACCCGGCCGAGAACGAGTTCGGCGAGGAGCGGCTTCTCGACGTCGTTCGCGCGAACGCGGACGCCGACGTGCGCACGCTGACCGACGAGGTGTTCCGCGCCATCGAGGAGTTCAGCCGCGGCCTGCACAACCCGCACGACGACATCACCCTGGTCTTGGTGCGGGTCAACTGAGGTCGCACCGAGGCCGCTTTTTTCGCCGGCCGCTCGCCGCCGTGGTATAGAAGGAGGCCATGTTCAAGGCCATCCTGACACTGATCGGCGGAATCATCATCGGCTTCGCCATCGCCCACTTCGTCTTCGGACCCGTCGACTGGCGAGGCGTTCGCGACCAGACCAGCGAGGTCGTGTCCGACGCGGCCACGGTGACGGCGGTGCGAGCGGCGCTGGCGCTGCAGAAGGACTTCGAGCTTTTCGGTGACATCGACGTTGCCGCCGCCGATGGGGTGGTGACGCTCAGAGGGCGCGTCGCCAGCGAGGAGCAACGGGAGCTCGCCGGGTTGATCAGCCGCGGGGTGCAAGGGGTGGAAGAGGTGATCAACGAGTTGGAGGTCTCCGGGCTCGACACCGGCGACGGGTCGAGCGGACCGCCACCATGAGCCCGGTGATCGCCGCGATCCTGTGCATCGGCGCGTATGCGATCGCCTACCGCTTCTACGCGCGCCACCTCGCCCACCGCCTTTTCGAGCTCGCCCCCGAGCGTCCGACACCGGCGCACCTCCTGCGCGACGACGTCGATTACATGCCGACGAACCGATTCGTCCTGTTCGGCCACCACTACGCCTCCATCACCGGGCTCTCACCGATGCTCGGGCCCGCCATTGCGGTGATCTGGGGGTGGCTGCCGGCGATGTTATGGGTGGTGCTGGGCGCGATCTTCGTCGGCTGCGTGCACGACTTCAGCGCTCTGGCCGTTTCGATCCGCGCCCGCGGCATGTCCATCGGCAAAGTCGCCGAAGGCCTCGTGGGCCGGCGCGCCAAGAGCCTGTTCCACGTGATCATCTTCTTCCTCATCGCGCTGGCAATGGGGGTGTTCGTCGACGTGGTCGCGACGCTGTTCTCCGCAGATTTCTACCCCGAATCCGTGCTTCCCACGGGAGCGCTGATGGCCATCGCCATCGCCATGGGCTTTCTGGTCTACCGCTACGAGTGGTCCCTGGCGCGGGTGACCGCGGGGGGGTTCGTACTCATGCTGGGGTTCGTCTGGCTCGGCATCCGCCTGCCGATCGTCGGGCCGTCGCTGGCCGAGTGGAAGTGGCTGCTGCTGTTGTACGCGTTTGCCGCCAGCGTGCTGCCGGTGTGGATGCTGTTGCAGCCGCGCGACTACATCAACAGCCTGCTGCTGTACCTGGGATTGGCCGGTATGTACCTGGGCATGGTGGTGAGCAACCCGCAGTTCGTCGCTCCCGCGATCGACCTGCACCCCGCCGGCGCTCCGCCGATGTATCCGTTCGTCTTCATCGTCATCGCTTGCGGTGCCGCCAGTGGGTTTCACTCCCTGGTCTCCTCGGGCACGACGGCAAAACAGCTCGATCGCGAAACCGACGCCGTATTCATCGGATACGGTGGGATGCTCGGTGAGTCGCTGCTGGGGCTGATGGCCGTGCTCGCCTGCACCGCCGGGTTCATATCGCGCGAGGATTGGCTCGGGCACTACGCGTCCTGGGACTCCGCCCAGGGGCTGGGCAACAACATCGGCGCATTCGTGAGCGGCACGGCGCATTTCCTCGGCGGTCTCGGTGTGCCTCCTCAGATCGGCACGACGTTCATCGCCGTTGTGGTGGTCTCGTTCGCTCTCACCACACTGGATTCGGCCACACGCCTGCTGCGGTACAACATCTCCGAGATCAGCGAACCGGTGGGGGTGCCGTTGCTGGCGAACCGCTACGTCGCTTCGTTGCTGGCGGTCTGGGGGATCTCCATGTTCGCGTTCTACGAGGTCGACGGTCGCGCCGCCGGTATCGTCTTGTGGCAGCTTTTCGGGACGACCAACCAGCTCATGGCCGGGCTGGCACTCCTCGCCGTGACCCTGTACCTGCTGCGGCACCTGC
>CBDUAS010000431.1:0-4001 GCA_965365185.1 uncultured bacterium
TCAGCGCCAACCTCGACTACCTCGCGGCGGTGCGCCAGGTGGCGGTTCAGGAGCAACTCGTGCGCCGCTCGACAGCGCCGCTGCTGCCTGCCGTGGACGCCGGCCTCACCGGTGTCTCGATCGATCCGACGCGTGCCGGCCAGAGCCTGGGGCAGCAGCCGCAGTACTCGTTCGGCGGTGGTCTGCGCCTCAGCCAGCTCGTCTACTCGGACGCGGCCTGGTCCGCGCGGGAGGTGCAGGAACGAATCCTCGAATCCACCGAGCTGGATCGGGAGACCCTACGGCTCGACACCGTTCAGGCTGCCTCGGTGGCTTATCTGAACGTCCTGATCACCACCACCCTGGAGCAGATCGAGCAGCGCAACGTGGACGTGGCGCGCACCAACCTCGGCCTGGCGACGGCGCGTGAGTCGGTAGGCGTGGCGAGCAGGTCGGAGGTCTTCCGCTGGCAGAGCGAGATCGCCACGGGTCGCGGCAGGGTGATCGAGGCGTCCGTGCAACGCAACCTGGCGGAGATCGAGCTCAACCGCATTCGCAATCGGCCGCTGGAAGAGCCGTTCAGGACAACCAGCGACATCGAGGACGCGGAGTTCCAGGAGCCGCTGTCGGACCTGACGCCGTTCATCGGCGACCGCGATTCGTTCGACATCTTCCGTGCCTTCATGGTGCAGGAAGGTCTCCGTGATGCACCGGAGTTACGCGCCATCGACGCCGGCATCGAGGCGCAGCGGCGCGTGCTCACGAACGCGCAGCGCAACTTCTGGCTGCCGGAGATCGGATTCCAGGCGCAGCTCGACTACCTGTTCGCCGACGGCGGGAGTGGCGACGGGGGCGCGGGGCAGGACATACCGGTGATCTTCGATCCTCCCAGGACGACCTGGAGCCTGGCGCTCAACGCCGCCTATCCCGTCTACCGCGGCAACGCCCGCTACGCCGAGCGCCAGCAGGCGCGCGAAGAGCTGGCGCTGCTGCGCCTCCAGCGACGTTCGGCGGCGCAGCGTGTCGAGCAGCGGATACGCTCCGCCCTGCACCAGATGGTCGGCTCCTACGCTCAGATCGAGCGCGCCGAGGAGGCGGCCGAGGCGGCGCGGCGCAACCTGGAGCTGGTGCAAGAGAGCTACTCGCAGGGTGTCGTGAACATCGTCGATCTGATCGATGCGCAAAATGCCGGGCTGACGGCCGCGCTGGCGCGCGCCAGCGTGGTGTACGAGTTCATGATCAACCTCACCAACGTCGGCCGGTCGATTGCCAACTTCGACTTCGTCGACCTGGCGGATCCTGCGGCGCGGCAAGCCTGGTTGCGGCGAGCAGAAGAGTTCTTCGACGCGGCACGCCGAAGTGGAGGGATCAATGGAAGCTGACGGGTTCTTCTGGAAGCGCCGCCGTGCGGTGGTGGTCGTGCTCCTCGGACTGGTGGCCGGAGGGTGCGCGGAGGAGTCGCTGCCGCCGGAACCGGTAATCCGCCCGGTCCGCTGGGAGCGGGTGGCCGTTGCGGGCGGCGCACGCGAGCGCAGCTTCTCCGGCGTGGCGGAGGCCACGACCATGTGGAACGGCAGCTTCAAGGTGCCGGGCACAGTGGAGGCGATTCGGGTGCGGGTCGGGGACTCGCTGGCGCAAGGCGACGTCATCGCGCAGCTCGACGCCTATGACTACGAGCTCGAGCTGCAGCAGGCACAGGCCGCGCTGCGGCAAGCCGAGGCGAACGCGCGCAACGCCGCGGCCAACCTCGATCGTATCCGGGAGCTATACGAGGACGAGAACGCCACCCTCGCCGATTTCGACGCCGCCCTGGCAGCCGACCGCTCGGCCGGCGAGGCGGTGGTTTCGGCGCGGACATCGGTCGAGCTGGCAACGCGCCGACGAGGCTACACCACCCTCGTTGCGCCGTTTCCCGGGGATGTCGCCGACGTTCCCGTCGACGAGAACGAGAACGTCACGGCCGGGCGGGTGGTGGTACGCATGACCGTGGGCGACCGACGGCAGGTTTCGGTTGCCATCCCGGAGGCGTACATCCTCGAGATCGAGCGCGGCGATAACGTTTCCGTGACCTTTGACGCTCTCGCGGGCCGCTCCTATACGGCCACGGTCGACGAGGTCGGCGTTTCGTCAATCGGTATGGCCACGACCTTCCCGGTGACCGTCATTCTCGACGAAGAAGCGCAGGAGGTTCGCTCCGGCATGGCCGCGGACGTGAACTTCCGCTTCGCCGATGACGAATCCGCGTATATCGCCGTGCCGCTCTCAGCCGTCCTCGAAGACAGCGCCGGCCACTACGTCTTCACGCTGGAGGACGCCGGAGAGGGGCTGGGCAGCGCCCGTCGCACCGATGTGGTCGTCGGCGACCAGTACGGACCCGAGGCGGGCAGCTCGCGTGTGCTTCTGGAGATCGTCTCCGGTCTCCAGGAGGGAGACCGCGTGGTCACCGCGGGCGCGAAGCGTATCGTCGACGGTCAACGTGTGCGGATCGAAGCGAGCTGATGAGCCTGACCCGCTTCGCCATCGAGAAGACGCGCACGACGTTTGTCTTCTACCTCGTCATCGCCGGCTTCGGCTTTCTCTCCTACCGCGGAATGTCCCGCGCGGAGGACCCGGGCTTCATCATCCGCGCTGCCCAGGTGACCACGGTCTTCCCGGGCGCCAGCCCCGAGCGCGTCGAGATGCTGGTAACCGACAAGTTGGAGAAGGCCATCCAGGAGATGCCGGAGGTCGACTTCCTCGTCAGTGAGTCGAAGGCCGGGCTGTCGGTGATCATCGTCAACGTTCTCGAGAGTCTCACCGAGATGCAGCCCATCTGGGACGACCTCCGGCGGAAGGTGGAGCGGGCCGCGCCGGAGCTGCCCGAAGGGGTCATCGGACCGACGGTCAACGACGAGTTCGGCGACGTGTTCGGCACCATCGTGACCTTGGCCGCGGACGAGAACGAGTTCGAATACGCCTACCTCAAAGACGTCGCCGACGATGTGCGCGACGAGCTGTTGCTGATACCCGAGGTCGCCAAGGTAGAGATTTTCGGCGCCCAGGACGAGCGCATCTTCGTGGAGTACAACAACGCCCGGCTGTCGGAGATCGGCATCGCTCCGGTGCAGCTTGCCGGCATCCTGGCGTCGCGCAACATCACCGCTCCCGGAGGCGACGTCATCACGGAGTCCGAACGCATTGTGCTCGAGCCCTCGGGGAACTTCGAAAGCCTCGAGGACCTACGCAATACCGTGATCAATCTACCCGGGAGCAGCGACCTCCTGCTGCTGCGCGACGTTGCCGATATTTACCGCGGTTACATCGACCCGCCGGAGTTCATGATGCGCACGTCCGGGGCGCGGAGCCTGGGGCTGGCGATCTCGCTCCGCGAAGGCGGCAACATCCTGGCGCTGGGCGACGCGGTGGACGCGAAGGTCGACGAGCTGCGGGCCGTCTATCCGATCGGCATCGAGCTCGACTTCATCCAATTCCAGGCGAAGGAGGTCCAACGGCTCGTCGACAACTTCGTCGGCAACCTGTTGCAGGCAATCGCCATCGTCACCTTGGTGATGCTGCTCTTCCTCGGCTTGCGTACCGGCCTGGTGGTCGCCAGCCTCATTCCGATGGCCATCCTGATGGCCCTGCTGATCATGGGGGTGACGGATACCGGCCTGGACCAGATATCGATCGCGGCGCTGATCATGGCGCTCGGAATGCTGGTGGACAATGCCATCGTCATGTCGGAGTCGATCATGACGCAGATGGCCGAGGGCAAGCCCCGCGTCGACGCCGCTGTGGACTCGGCGCAGGAGTTGCGCATTCCGCTGCTCACCTCCTCGTTGACCACCTGTGCCGCGTTCTTGCCGATCTACCTGGCTGAATCGGCGGTGGGCGAATACACGGCGGCCTTGTTCGTCGTGATCACCATCACGCTCTTGAGCTCCTGGCTGATCGCACTGACCTTGATTCCGTTGCTCTGCGTGTTGTTCGTGCAGGTCAAGCAGGAGGGCTCAGACGCCGCCCCGGGGGAAGGGGAGGCCGGC
>CBDUAS010000432.1:0-3994 GCA_965365185.1 uncultured bacterium
TTTTCCTTCTCCGCCGCGGCAACGATTTCATCCTGCGAATCGGGGTCTCGGACGTGGGCGGCACGGGGCCGGGCGCTGCGGATCCCGACGGCGCGACGAGCGCCTGGATCGGGCTCAACACCCACGCCATCGGTCGCGACCGGCCGTTCGACGTCGCCATCGTGGCGAACGTCAAGCTCGCCCTGCGTGCGCTCGCCGACGCGGTGGAGTCGATGACGACGGCAGAGCGCCGGCGCACCATCGCGGCAGGACGGGAACGGATGAGGTCTCGCGACCCTCAGATCGATCGCCGGCGAATGGGCCGGTCGCCGATCCATCCGGACGAACTCGGCTGGGTGATGGAGCAGGAGCTCGATCGCAGCGCCATCCTCGTTTCCGAGAACCTTTCGGGCTCGAATCAGTTTTTTTCGACGGGTTTCCGCGACGATGAAAAGACCTGGATCTCCACCTCCGGCTACGGACTCGGCTGGGGGATCGGCGCCGCCACCGGAGCCAAGCTCGCGGCCCCCGATCGCCAGGTGGTCTGCAGCATCGGCGACGGATCGGTCATGTACAGCGCCTCGGGGTTCTGGAGCCAGGCCCGTTACCAGGTCCCCGTCCTGACCGTCGTCTGGAACAACCACAACTACCAGACGGTGCGCAACGCCTATGCGCGCTACGGCGGCAAGATGAAGGCCGCGAACCGTTACACGGCTACTTACCTGGGAGATCCCGAAATCGACTTCGTACAGCTCGCCGGCAGCCAAGGCGTCGACGGATCACGGGTCGAGAACAGCGCCGACCTGCAGGCCGGCTTGCGGCGCGGCATTGCCGCGACCCGGGCCGGCGAGCCGTACCTGCTCGAGGTCGTCATCGACCGCAAGGGCGACGGCGCCGACTCCGAGTGGCACCAGAAGTTCAGCCTCGCCGACCGGCGCACCACGGACGCCTGAGCGCGGTCCTGTCGCCGGGCCGCGTGCTACGAATCGACGAGGCGTTCGGGACGGGGACCCTCCGCATGCGATCGAGCTCGGGATCAAGCGGCCGGTTAACGCTGCCACAGGACTGGCGCGTTGCCACCTGCTCGAGGCGCGATCCGATCTGGCTTTCTTCTCATTTATGTGCTATTTACACTTGGTGTAGTTTACACTTTCTTGCGGAACCCTCATGGAACCTCGTAGCACGCCTGAGAAACCTTTCGATCTCGACTCGGCCATCGGCTTCGTCGTCGGCCGCACCTGCCATTTCATGCGCAAAGCGTTCCGACAGACGTTCAACGAAGCCGGCCACACGGTCACGCCGGAGGAATGGGTGTTGCTCAACCGGCTTTGGGCGCGGGACGGGCAGCGTCACGCCGAGCTCACCGAATCGACGGTCCGCGACCGCACGACCGTGACGCGCTTGCTCGACGGCATGGTCGACAAGGGCCTGGTGCGTCGCGAAACCGATCCCGACGATCGCCGCGGCGTGCTCATCTGGTTGACGCCGGCAGGCGCCGCATTGAAGGACCAACTGATTCCGGTGGCTCAGGGCCTGCTGGCCCGCGCCACCGAGGGAATCTCTCAACGAGAGCTCGAAAGCTGCCGCAAGACGCTCGGCACGTTCCAGGCGAACCTGCTGGCGATCACGGAAGACGGAGACCGCTGACATGAGCCACCACGACTGCACGCAACGAGGCCCGGACGGGCCGCGCCGGCAACGGCCGCTCCTGAAACGCCCCCTCGAGCGGGCCCTCCGCATTCGCGCACGTCAAAGTAAGCGGCCCCGTCGCACGAACACCCACACGAGGGCCCGCCCGGGATCTTCTGCCATGCCCCGGGTACTGGCGGCGCTCGGCCTGATGGCGTTCGTCACCGGCTGCACCGAGGAAGCCGACACCTCCCTGATCGTCGCCTCGGGGCACGTCGAGGCCACGGAAGTGACGCTCTCCTCCAAAGTCGGCGGCACCCTGGAGTGGTTCGAGCTCGAGGAGGGCGACCAGATTGCGCAGGGGCAGGAGATCGCCCGCATGGACACGGTCGACTTCGAGCGCGCGCTCGCCGCCGCCGAGGCCGACCGCTTGCTCGCCGACTCGGTGCTGCGGCTGCGCGAGGAGGTATTGGTGGCCAAGATCGCCGAGGCGAGCGCCCAGGTGGCGCGCGCCCGCGCCGATCTCGATGCTGCCGAACGCGACCTGCGACGCTTCCAGGCACTGCTCGATCGCGGCTCCGGTACGGAGAAGACCCGCGACGACGCGTTGGCCCGGGTGGAGGTGGCGACCGAGAGCGTCGCGGCCGCCGAGGCTCGCCTGGAGCTGCTGCGATCAGGGTCCCGCCCCGAGGAGCTCGATGAGGCACGGGCACGACTGGCGGGCGTCGACGCCCGCATCGCACAGATCGAGCAACAGATCGCCGACGCCAACGTCTTCAGCCCGGTTTCGGGCACAGTTACCGCCAAACTGGCCGAACAGGGCGAGTTGCTGCGCCAGGGCGCCCCCCTCGCCGTGATCACCGACCTGAGCAACGCCTGGCTCACGGCCTACGTCAGCGCCGAGGACCTCGGCCGCATCCGCATCGGCCAAAGTGCCACGGTGATCACCGACGATGGCCAGCAACGCGACGGTACGCTGACCTTCATCAACTCGGTGGCCGAGTTCACGCCCAAGAACGTGCAGACGCGCGACGAGCGCGTCAAGCTCGTCTACCGGATCAAGGTGGCGCTCGACAACGCCGACGGGCTCTACAAGATGGGCATGCCGGCGGAGGCGCACTTCCGCGCCATGGACCGACAATGAGCCCACGGCAGCGGGACGCCGGCGACGACCGCAGCGGACCTGAGCGCATGCCCGACGGCCGGCCGTCGGAAGCCCGCCCGGATGGCCCGCCAATCCTGCGTCTACACGAGGTGGTGCACCGCTACGGCGACCTGACAGCCGTCGACGGCGTCGAACTGGAGGTCCTTCCGGGCGAGATGTTCGGCTTGATCGGGCCCGACGGGGCCGGCAAGACCACGACGCTGCGCATGGCGCTCGGTCTGCTGCGCCCCGACGAGGGAACCGTCGAAACGTGCGGGCTCGACCCGGTTGCCGACCACCGCGAGCTCACCCAACGGGTCGGCTACCTGTCGCAGCGCTTCTCACTGTACGGTGATCTGACCGTCGACGAGAACGTCGCCTTCTTCGCCCGCGTTCACGGCGTGAAGGGCTGGAAGGAGCGACGGGACGAGTTGCTCGAGATGGTGCGCATGACACCGTTTCGCAAGCGCCTGGCCGATCGCCTGTCGGGGGGCATGAAGCAGAAGCTGGCGCTCACCTGCACGCTCATCCACACGCCGGAGCTGCTCATTCTCGACGAGCCCACGACCGGAGTCGATCCGGTGTCGCGGCGCGACTTCTGGATGCTGCTGGCGCGCCTGCAACAGGGCGGACTCACGCTCGTGATGACCACGCCCTACCTCGACGAGGCCGAACGTTGCCAGCGGGTCGCGCTGATGCACGAGGGCTCGCTGCTGGCGGTGGAAGATCCCGGCGTGCTGCGACGGAGCTTCCCGCAACTTGTCGTCGAGCTGGTGGCGAAGCCGCGGCGACCCGCCGAGGTATTGCTCCGCGACAACGCCGACGTTGCCTACGTCGAGGCCTTCGGCGAGCGCATCCGCGCCTTCCTGCCGCATCGGCCCGGCGCCCCGGCCGCCACCAAGACCGAGCGCCTGGTGGACAGGCTGGAAGCCGAAGGCATCGAGGTCACCGGTGCGCGCTCCGTACGACCATCCCTCGAGGACGTCTTCGTCGCCAAGATCTCTGAAATCGAGCAGGCGGGCGCCACGCCCGTTCAACAGGAGTCACCATGAAGAACGCCGGAGCGATCCTCGTCGTACTCGTCTGCGGCATCGTAGTCGCGCTGCCCGGCGCCGCGAAAGTGTTCGCCAGCTCCCCCGGAGGGCCGACACCCGTCGTGGAAGCCTCCGCCGCCGGCCAAGTAGCGCTTCAGCAATCAACGGTGCACCTCGACCCGCAAGGAGGCCGAGAAGCCGGCCAGCA
>CBDUAS010000433.1:0-3980 GCA_965365185.1 uncultured bacterium
GGCTCTGCGTCGCTGCCGGCGATCAAGCGAGCCAGCTCCGTCGTTGCTCCGCCGTCGTAGGGGAAGCGCTCGGCGATCGGATTCCACAGGTCCTCGACCCACCGGGCACCGTATTGATCCGCAACACGAACGAGCGTGGCCCGCTCGGCAAAGGTCGGAGGCCGAATCCAGTACCCGGAGGTTGTCGTCGCGATGCCCACCGCCCCCTTTTCCAGCGCCTCGCCGGCGAGCTCAACGATGTGCTCGGTGCGAGACGAGGGCGCGGCAGCCGTCTCGGCCGTCGAGGCGGCGTCGGAAGCGGCGTGATCGACGATGGCGTTGCCGCCGACGAAGAACGCAAAGTTGACCGCGGCTCCGTCGGCTTCGAGCTCCGCGCGGGATGCCAGCAGCCTCTCGGGCGTCAGCTCGCCGTCGGCTCCGTACACCGTTAACGTAACGCCCTGATGCAGTGCTGCGGAGCCATGGGGGGACTCCTGGTCCATTTCCGTCCGATGCGCGTGGAGGTCGATGAACCCTGGCGTGATCAACCGGCCGACGACGTCGATCTGCTCGCGCGCGGCGACGTTGCGACGCGGGCTCAGGTAGGCGATCCGGTCTCCGCGTAGGCCGACGTTCGCGACCCGCGGCGGGGCGCCCGTCCCGTCGATGACAATGCCCCCTACGAGCAGGTAGTCGAAAGGCTCGCCGGAAACCAGCGAGCATGCGCATGAGCAGCAGAGCAACGGCAGGACGAGAGACCACAGCGCGAGCCGGTGCCCAGAACGCGCCTCGAGGGTCGTCGCTGCCGTTTTTACCATCGCTGGCGCCGGGGTGAAGCCATCGGGACTCAGGTGCGCCGGCATGGCGCAAAGGCCTCCGCCAGGCAGTAAGACAATGGCCGCAGTCTAACGGCCCCCGTCGTGGGTCACAACGATCGGAGCTTGCCGCGGCGGAGCGCACCGGACTGCTGTCGAGCACCGTTTGCACGAACGATCGCCGGTCAGCCGGCGTGGCGCGAGAGCCGGGACTAGTGGACTGTAACGATTCTTCCGTTACAGTCCACTAGGCTGCCCGGGCGAGCGCGAGCGTTGCGGGCGACAGGCGGCGCCCCCGGCGCGTCAACCGATACTCGGTCCGCGGCGGATTGTCATCGACCAGCCGGCGCTCGACGAGCCCGGCCGCCTGCAGGTCGCGGAGCGCCAGCGCCAGAGCCCGCGGCGTTACTTCGCCCAGCGACGCGCGGACGAGATTGAATCGCCCGGCCGTCGTCGCCAGGGCGTGCACCAGGGGCAGCGACCACTTCCGTAGCGCCACGTCTTCGACGTCGAGTTTCTGCAGCGTCTCGACCAGCGCCGCGCTCGCCGAGGCAACCCCACGCCCGGCCGTCGTCAGCACGTACTCCGGTCGTAGCGGATGACCGTAGCCCGGGTTGCGCATTACCAGGCCGGAGTCGATCAATGCCAGCAGCGTGCGCTTGAGGGAGTCCCGGCTTGCCCCGAGGCTCCGCTGCAGGGTGACGAACTTGGCCCCGCCGCCCAACCGCTGAAGAGCGGCGAGCGTGGGGACCGCCCACCTGTAGTGAAACAACCCGGGCAGTGGGTTTTCGGACGACGCCGATTGGCTCTCGGCCGGCGCCGATTCGGTCTTCGCCCTGTGCTCTCCCGTCGTCACGCTGCCCTCTCGTTCGCCCGCCTGGCTCTGTCGTTTTCGCGAGCTGTCTCGTCGCTGGACCGCGTTGCCCCGCGAGACTCCTGTCAGCCGGTCTCATCGCTCCACGGCGCGGCCGTTGACTTAGAAATATAGTTACTATATTTTTAGTCGTCAACGCTCGAAAGAGAAAGGAAACCCATCCATGGCAAACGACCTCGGTTTCGACGGCGGGCTCACCTGCTCGATGCAGTGCACGGACCTCGACAAGGCAATCGCCTGGTATCAGGATGTTCTCGGCTTTTCGATGATCTACCGGATGGACGATATCGGGTGGTGCGAGCTGGGCTCCCCCGTTGAACGGGTGAACGTAGGCCTTTCGGTGGTCGAGAATCCCGAGGTCAAGGGCGGTGCCACCCTCACGTTCGGCGTCACGGACATCGGCACCGCGCGTGCCGCCCTCGAATCACGGGGCGTGCGGTTCGACGGCGATACGATGACCTACCCCGGCATGGTCAGCCTGGCGACGTTCTACGATACGGACGGCAACAAGCTCATGCTCTACCAGGATCTTTCAGGCCGGAGCTGATCGACGGAATCGGGGAGGGACCATGCGCATCGTGAGCGTCGCAGTGGTGATCTTGGTCGCCGGCACTGCGTTCGCCTCTGTCGCCCACGCACAGGCAAGCCCGGCGGCAGCCGAGCTCGACGACCTCGCGTGGCTCGTCGGCTCCTGGAGCGGTGAAGGGCTGGGTGGAGAGATCGAGGAGTACTGGTCGGCGGCATCCGGCGGCACGATGATGGGGGCTTTCCGGCTCGTTGTCGACGACGAGCTCGGCGTCATCGAGTACCTCATGATCACCGCCGAGGAGGGTCGCATCTCCTACCGGTTCAAGCACTTCAACGGCGATTACTCGACCTGGGAAGACGATCGGCCGCTCGAGTTCACGCTTGTAGAAATCTCCGATCGGGAAGCGGTCTTTCACAGCGAGGTTCCCGAGCAGGATTCGCCGCGCCGGATCACCTATCGACTCACGGAAACGGGCGATCTGGTGGTCGTCGTTGCCAGCTCCGACGCGCAGGGCGCGCTCGCCGAGAGCTTCGAGATCCGATACGCACGGCGCTGAGCGCCGCCAGGCCACAGGTAGCGCGAGCGGGCCAAGACTCCTCCCCTCCCGGCGAGAGCGCGCTTGACACGGGTCACAAGAACTTCTATATAGATAGAAAACCTACTTATTTACGGCGTGCTCTGCGCCACGGATTCGATCGCATCGCAGCTGTTCGAATCCGGGCTCGACGTGCGCGGCGCAGGAGACGGCAAGATGGCACGACGGCGTTTGGGACCGGCCACCATCGAAGTGCTGCAGGCGATTGCCTCCGGGCGCGTGTACGGCTTCGACATCATGGACGCCACGGGCTTGCCGGGGGGGACGGTGTACCCCGCTTTGGCGGCGCTGGAGCGCGACGGCATGGTGAGCTCGAGCTGGGAGGATCCCGAGCGGGCGCACGCCGAGAAGCGTCCGCCGCGACGCTACTACGCGGTCGCCCGGCGGGGTGAGCTGGAACTGCGTCGCGAGCTCGAGCGGCTGCGACGGCTGAGCGGAATCGTCGAGGGCGACGGGTCCGCCGAACCCGCGTTGTCCGTTCGCAAGGCGTAACCGTGCGATCGCGGACCCGAAGCTGGCGGCTGCGTCTGGCGCTGGCGCTGGTGAGCGTCGTTCGGTTCGTCGTGCCGCGCCGCCGGCGCGCCACCTGGTTGGCCGAGTGGCGCGGCGAGCTTTCCTACCTTTCTTCGATCGGCGAACGCGGGAGCGCCGGAGCCGGCGCCGCGGGCGCAGCCGGCGAGGGATCGAGCCGAGAGCAGGCGCGGACCCCGGACGTTCTGGCGCACAGCCTGCTTTCCATTCCTCACGCGGCCGCTCATCGCCGCCACGCATGGAGCCCCGATATGCTCCTGCAGGACCTTCGTTACGCCGTTCGCCGCCTGGCCCGGTCCCCCGGATTCACCGTCGTCGCGCTGCTGACCGTCGCCATCGGTGTGGGCGCGAACACGGCGATGTTCGGCGTCGTCAACTCGACGCTCATCAACCCGCTGCCGTACCCCAACGCCGACCGCCTCGTGTACCTGTGGCTTCAGGCCCCGGCGATCCAGCTATTGACGACGCCGAGCGGCGAGGACGTCGCCCGCTGGCGAGAGCAGGCGACGTCGTTCGACCAGATCCAGGTCTACGCCGGCGACCGATACACGCTCATGGGCGGTGACGAGCCACGTGAGCTCATGGGACTGCGGATCCTGCCGGGGTTTTTCGAGTTCCTCGGCGTGCAACCGGCGCTCGGGCGTGAGTTCTCGGCGG
>CBDUAS010000434.1:0-3975 GCA_965365185.1 uncultured bacterium
GGTGCGGTGAGCACGAACACGGGTCAGAGCTGGACGGACCAGGACTTCTCCACGGCGCAGTTCTACCACGTGGTTACCACGGCCCATATTCCGTTTCACGTGTGCGGCTCGCAGCAGGACAACAGCACGCTTTGCCTGCCGTCTGACTGGAACGCCGGGCGCCTCGGTTTCGGCGGCGGCGGCGGCTTCCGCGGTGGAGGCGGAGGCGGTCGGGGCGGCGCCGCACCGCGGAGCGTCACCGAGGGCTCAATGGAGGTCGCGTACCGCGCCGGCGGCGGCGAGCCGGGCTATATCGCGCCCGATCCGAAGGACGTGAACCTGTTCTTCTCCGGCACGAACAACGGTCGCTACATCGATAGGTACAACCGCGCCCTCGGCCTGTCGCGCGAGGTAAACCCGTACCCTTGGTTCTACTCCGGCGAGCCGGCGATCGACATGGTGGAACGCTGGCAGTGGACGTTTCCAATCATCTTCTCGCCGATCGACGACAACGTCCTGTACGTGTCGTCGAACCGGCTGTGGAAGACAACCGATGGCGGGAATAACTGGGAAGTGCTGAGCCCCGACCTGACGCGCGCCGACCCGGAAACCCTCGGACACTCGGGCGGCCCGATCACGGGCGACATGAACGGACCGGAGGTATACGCGACGATCTTCTCCGTAGGCCCGGGAAAGGTCGACATCGACGTCATCTGGACCGGCTCGGACGACGGTCTGGTGCACGTGACGCGCAACGGCGGCGGCGACTGGATCGACGTCACGCCGTCCGACATGCCGGACTTCGGACGCGTCAGCCAGATCGACGCCTCGGCGTTCAATGCCGGAAAGGCGTACGTATCGGCCCGACTGCCGCTGCTGAACGATTTTCGTCCCTACATCTGGAAGACCGAGGACTATGGCCAAAACTGGACGAAGATCGTCAGCGGGATCCGCGACGACGCCTACGTCAACGCCGTGCGCGAGGATCCGAACCGCGAGGGGATGCTGTACGCCGCGACGAACCACGGTGTTTACATCTCCTACGACGACGGCGCCCTCTGGCAGGAGCTGAACCCGAACCTGCCCGACATCCCGATCGTGGATCTGATCGTCGAACACAATGAGCTGGCGGTCGCCAGCCATGGTCGCGGTTTCTGGATCCTGGACAACATCGCGCCGCTGCGTCAGGCACGACCCGGGCTCACCGACGAGGCCGTCGTCCTCTTCGAACCTGCCGCGGCCTACCGGTCCGCCGACGGGGCGACCCTGTCGTGGTGGCTCGCGGAGGTGCCCCGAGAGACGAAGCTGGAGATCCTCGACGTGTCGGGGGAGATCCTGCGCACCATCGAGCCACGAGATCCCGACGCGGCACCGGGTGCGCGCTTCGGCGGCGGCGCATCGCTGCCGTTGCGACAGGGCCTAAACCAGATGAGCTGGAATCTGCAGACCGATCCGGCCCCGACCTTTCCCGGCATGATTCTGTGGGGTGCCCGGACCATGGCCCCGCGGGTTCCGCCGGGCACCTATACGGTCCGGCTGACGGCCGACGGTCGCACCGAGACCACCGAACTGGAGGTGCGGGCGAATCCCTGGGTTACCGACGTCACGGTTGCCGACATGCAAGAGCAATACGAGTTCGGTCGCCAGATCCAGGCGAAGGTCGCCGAGGCCAACGGCGCCGTGATCGCCATCCGGCGCGCCAAGATGCAGATCGACGACCGCCTCGAGGAATCCGACGATGAGACTCTCGCCGCGGTTGCCGAGCGCTTTGTGGCCAACGCCTCCGAGGTGGAAGCGAACATCTATCAGGTGCGCAACCGCTCCGGTCAGGACCCGCTCAACTTCCCCATCAAGGTCAACAACCGGCTGGCGAATCTGCTGTCGATGTTGGAGCGCGGCGACGGCGCCCCGAACGACGGTATGCGTGAGGTGTTTGCCATCATGGTCGAAGAGCTGACGGGCTACACGTCGCGCCTGCAGGAGATCTGGGACATGGACCTGGCGGCGCTCAACGCTGAGCTCGAGCGCCTCGGACTCGAGGCGGTCGATCCGATGGACGACAGCATCGTGCTGGTTGCGCCGCAGTAGCTTGCGGCGTTTTCTCATGTCCGACCGGCAGCGTGTCCCGAGTGCGCGCGTCGTGCGAAAGGGCGTGGGATGAAACGAGACGTAGTCCGTATGGTTGCGCTGTTCGTCCTGGCGTTTGCCGCCCTGGCGGTGGTCGTGCTCCCGGGGGCGATGACACAGCCGCTCACGTATCACACGCCGGACATGATCGCCTGGCTTTACGGCGTGCGCGCCTGGGGCACGACCGTGGCCTTTGCGCTGCTGCTGGTCGGGGCAGCGATCGCCTACCGCTTGTGGAAGGATGAGCGGACCTCGACGGCGGCGGCGTACCTCGGCTTGATCCCGCTCGGCATCCTGGTGGCGGCCGTGCCCTTTTCGCGGCAGCAGCTCATCGAGTGGATCCTGTTCGCGCCGCCGGGGACCGTCGCGTACGAGGCCGCCAATGGGGCCGCGCACGTCGCCGCCAGCGACTACGTGATGGGCGTGGCAGTCGGCGAAGAGTCGCGCGCCTACCCGATCCTGATGGTTGCCTACTACCACATCATCAACGAGGAGATCGACGGCGAGCCCTTCGTCGTCACCTACTGAGCTCTCTGCCACACCGGTCTGGTGTGGCGCTCCCAGGTCGACGGCCAGCGCCTGACGTTTCGACTGATCGGCGTCAACAACCAGAACTTCATCATGGAAGACGAGCAGACCGGGAGTTGGTGGCAGCAGGTCACCGGCGAGGCCATCCAGGGGCCGCTGAAAGGCGCCCAGCTCGAGCCCATGCCCTTCGACATCGTCAGCTTCGAGATCTGGCGCTCGGAAAACCCGGCGGGTCGCATTCTCGCCGTCGAGGAGGGCCGGTTGTCGGACTACGCGGCCGCCGACTGGGTGGAGGGCCTCCAGGCCGACTTCCCGGTCCCCGATCAGCTCATCCCCGACGGGGACCTCGGAGCCCGTGACCTGGTCGTCGGCGTCGAGATCGAAGGCCGCTCGAAGGCCTATCCGTTGACGACATTGCAGGAGCAAACACCGATCTCGGATCGGGTGGGTTCGATGCCCATCCTTCTGGCGGTGGCCGCCGACGGCAAATCGGTGCGCACCTTCGATCGGCGGTTGAACGGAGAGGAGCTGGAGCTATACGCCGTGGCCGGTGCGGACCCCCCGGCATTCTTTGATGCCGCCTCGGGCTCGCGATTCGATTTTCGCGGGGTCGCGGTCTCCGGGCCGCACCAGGGTCGCCGGCTGGACCGCATCCCGTCGATCACCGAGTTCTGGTTCGACTGGTACGAGTACCACGAAGACACCTCCGTCTACCGGGGCGGCCGCGTGCCGCCGACGAGATAGAGGCCGGAACCGGCCCGTGCCCGTGCGCGAGCTGCGTCGAAGCGTGCCCGTAAACGCTCGAGGTCGTCGCGGTATGCCGCTTCCCGAGCGAGGTTGCGAATCTCGTCCGGATCCTCGAGGTGATCGTAGAGCTCCTCGTTGTCGCCGTCGGCGGACTCTCCCCAGCGGTTGTAGCGCCAGCGGGCAGTGCGCAGCGAAGCGCCGTTGCGACCCGTAATGGTGTAGGCGACGCCCTCTCCATCGTGATCGTCGGGCGATGCCAGCAGCGGGGCCAGGCTCCCGCCCTGCAGGATCGAGGGTGCCTCGGCAGCCAGGCCGCTGATCTCGGCGAGGGTGGGGTAGAGGTCGACGAGCTCGACGACGGCGTCCGTCGTGGCCCCTCCTGTCGGCGCATCGGGAATGGAGATGATCAGCGGCACGCGCACGCTATCTTCCCAAAGGCTCGATTTTTGCCAGCTCGTATGCTCCCCGAGGTTGTAGCCGTGATCGGAGGTGAACACGCCGACGGTGTCGTCTCGCAGGCCGAGCCGATCGAGGGCATCGAGCAGGCGGCCGAGCTGCTCGTCCATGAAGGTGACGCTGGCGTAGTAGGCGGCT
>CBDUAS010000435.1:0-3971 GCA_965365185.1 uncultured bacterium
TGGGCTTTGGCGCGCCCAAGCCGCTTCTGGCGTCGCGGCTGCTCGACTACGGCATGACGTCCGGCTTTTACTTTCCGTGGACCGGCGAAGCCAACTACAACCGCGGTACCCCCCCCGTCAGCCTGCCACACGTGCTGGCGCACGAGATGTCGCACCAAAGGGGCTTCGCCCGCGAGGACGAGGCCGGCTTCGCCGGATTCCTCGCCGCCTCGCTGGCCGCGGAACCGTATGCTCGCTACGCTGCGTACGTCTTTGCGCAGGGGCAGCTTCTGTCGACCCTGGCGCGCTACGATCGGGACCGGGCCGTGGAGCTCGCCGCCCTGCGATTCCCCGGCGTGCAGCGCGATATCCGCGCTGCGGCCGAATACTGGCAGCAGTTCGAAGGTCCGACCAGCCGGGCGACGCGGTCGATGAACGATGCTTACCTGCGCACCAACCGGGTGCCCGGCGGCATCCTCAGCTACAGCCGCGCTGTCGAGCTGCTCGTGGCCTACGCCCGCAGCCGTGGCGGATGGCTGGTACGACAATCATCGGGACCATGACGAAGAAGCTGGCGCAACTTCTCTGCTGCGCGCTGGTGGTGTCGCTGACGGGATGCCCGCGCGGCTTCGAGCCACCGGCCGCCGACCTCGTGTTGCGGAACGGCAGGGTCTATACGCTTGACTGGGGCGATCCCGACGTCAACGGCAACCCGGCTGCCGACGCGCCGTATTCCGCCGACGGCTGGTCGCCGGACGCCACGGCGGTGGCCGTCGAGCGCGGCACCATCCTCTATGTAGGCGACGGCGCCGGTGTCGAACGTCACATCGACGGCCATACCCGTGTCGTCGACCTCGCCGGCGCCACTCTGCTTCCCGGACTGGTGGACGCCCACACCCACGTCCTCAACCTCGGTGCCACGCTCGAGCAAGTCGACCTGGTCGATGCAGCCTCCGAGGCCGAAGCCGTCGCCCGCGTCGCGGCACGCGCCGCCAGCGTGCCCGCAGGTGAGTGGATCATCGGCTACGGATGGGACGACGGTGCCTGGGCCGAGGACTATCCGGACAAGCTCCTGCTCACCGAGCGCGTACCGAATCACCCGGTTCTCATGCGCGGGCTGCACGGCTTCGCCGTTTGGGGAAACCAGGCGGCCCTGACCGCGGCCGGCATCTCGGCTCGCACCGTTGCACCGGAGGGCGGAAGGATCGAGCTCGATGCAAACGGTGACCCCACCGGCCTGCTTCTCGACCGCGCAACGACCCTGCTGACCGAGGCCGTTCCGCAGCCGAGCCTCGAGCGCCTGCAACAGCGCTTCCTGCTGGGCCTCGAGGAGATGGCGCGATCCGGCTACACCATGGTGCACGAGGCCGGCCTCGACAGCCGTCAGCTTCAGGCCCTGGAAGAGCTGGCGGCCGACGGACGACTGCAGCTCCGTGTCTACGCCATGCTGTCGGCGCGCGATACCGAGCTGCTGCGGCGCTGGCAGCGCTGGGGTCCGGATACCGACGGCAACGACAAACTGATCACCCGCTCGGTCAAGGCTTTCTACGACGGTGCGCTGGGGTCCCGCGGCGCCCGGCTGCTGGACGACTACAGCGACCTGCCGGGGCATCGCGGCGTCAGCGGTGAGCAGTACGGCTTCGACGAGGAGCTGGTCGCCGAGATGATCGCGGCCGGTTTCCAGGCGAACGTGCACGCCATCGGCGACGCCGGAAACCGCGAGACCCTCGACTTCTTCCGCCGCGTCCTGCAGCGTTACCCGGAGGCCGCTGCTTTGCGCCACCGCGTGGAGCATGCTCAGGTCTTGCAGGTCGGTGACTTCTGGCGCTTTCGTACGCTCGGGCTGGTGGCCTCGATGCAGCCGCCGCACGCCATGGAGGACAAGGGCTGGGCGGTCGATCGACTCGGACCCGAGCGCCTGCGTGGCGCCTACGCATGGCGCAGTCTGCGCCGCGTCGGAGTGCCTCTGGTATTCAGCTCCGATTTGCCGGGCTCGGACCACGACATCTTCTATGGGCTGCAATCCGCCATCACCCGTCGCGACAAGGACCTTTCGCCGCCCGGCGGCTGGCGGCCACAGGAGCGCATGACCGCCGAGGAGGCCGTGCGCGGCTACACCGCTTGGGCTGCGCGCGCCGCCTTCGTCGAGGACGCAGCCGGCAGACTCGCTCCCGGGATGTGGGCGGACATGACGGTCATGAACATCGACCCGCTGGTGACGGGCTCCGTCAACCCGGACCGACTGGCGGAAGGACGGATCCTGATGACCATCGTCTCCGGACAGGTGGTTTACGAATCGAGCTGAAGGAGCCAGATGAATTACCGCAGACTCGGAAACAGCGGCCTCGAGGTATCGACGATCTGCCTCGGATGCATGAGCTATGGAGATCCGGCCTGGCGACCTTGGACCCTGGCGGAGGACCGAGCCCGCGAGCATTTTCGTGTCGCCCTCGAGGCCGGCATCAACTTCTTCGACACTGCCGACATGTATTCCCGCGGTGTCAGCGAGGAGGTCACCGGAAAGCTGCTGCAAGAGATGGCGCCGCGTGACGACTACGTCCTCGCCAGCAAGGTGTTCTTTCCGACCGCCGAAGGTCCCAACCGCGGCGGCCTCTCGCGCAAGCACATCCTCGCCGCCTGCGACGAATCACTGCGCCGGTTGGGGCACGATTACATCGATCTCTACCAGATCCATCGCTGGGACCCGGCGACGCCGATCGAGGAGACACTCGAAGCTCTCGACGCGCTGGTCCGCGACGGCAAAGTTCGTTATCTGGGCGCCAGCAGCATGGCCGCCTGGCAATTCTCCAAGGCGCTGCACCTCGCCGGCGAGAAGGGCTGGCACCGCTTCGTGTCGATGCAGAACCACTACAACCTGGTCTACCGCGAGGAGGAGCGGGAGATGATCCCGCTGTGCCTCGACCAGGGCGTCGGCCTCATCCCCTGGAGCCCGCTGGCCCGCGGCTTTCTCACCGGCAGCCGTACGCGCGAGACAAAGGGATCGTCGCAACGAGCGTCCGCGGATCCGATGGCCGACGACATGTACTTCCGCGAGGAGGATTTCGTTGTTCTCGACGTCCTCCTGGAGCTTGCCGAGCAGCGTGGCGAACGCCCGGCGTCGCTGGCCCTTGCCTGGTTGCTGTCCGTACCGGGTGTGGTTTCGCCCATCATCGGCGCCACGGCGACCCACCACATCGAGGACGCCTGTGCCGCCGTTGAGTCCGAGCTCACTGTCGAGGAGATCGAACGCCTCGAGGCCCCATACGTTCCGCACCGGATTCACGGACACGATCAACCCACGCCGCGGGAATCGACTTGAGGAAGAGACCCGTTCCGCGACCGCGGCGGAACATGCGGCGTGATGCGGGGGCCGAGAGCAGCGCGGCCGAGCTCGGGGCACGGCTGCGCGAGGTAGCGCTGGAACCACCTGTTTCCGGCGGACCGGCGGCGTTCTGGGGACGTGCCGTCCTGTGGGTCGTTCTCCTGTACTACGGCTGGTACTACGTCACGCTCGCGGTCAGCCGCTCCCAAACCCGCGTGTCGATCGCCGATTACATCCTCAGCATGGCCAACCTGGTGTTCCACGAGGCCGGACACGTCATCTTGATCCCCCTGGGCAGCTTCATGTCGACGCTGGGTGGCTCGTTGTCTCAAGTTCTGATACCGCTGATCTGTCTCGCCGCCTTTCTCCGGCGCCGGGACGCGTTTGCCGCGGCGGTGATGCTGTGGTGGACCGGGCAGAATCTGATCGACCTCGCACCCTACATCAACGACGCCCGCGCCCAACGTCTCGTGCTCCTCGGCGGGGTCACCGGTCGGGACGCTCCCGGGTATCACGACTGGAACAACCTGCTGACGCGACTCGGGATGCTGGAGTACGACGGAGCTCTGGCGGGCCTCGCCGACGGCACCGGAAGCCTGCTCATCGTGCTCGCGCTGGTGTGGAGCGCCTATCTCTTGTGGCTGGTCAAGACCGCGAACGCGCATCCGTA
>CBDUAS010000436.1:0-3961 GCA_965365185.1 uncultured bacterium
CAGGTCTTCGAGCCCGAGGATATGCAGCCCCCGGACGTCGCAGGAAGCGTTTCGCAGCAGCTTGATCCCGGCCTCCTCGGCGCGGCTCTCGACAACCCTCGCCACCCGCTCCGAGCGCCAGCGATGGCCGGCATCGTGGTTACCGAGCGAAGCGAGGGTGGCGATCCGTCCCGCCGGGGCGTGCTCGAGCACGCGGCTGAGCTCATCGAAGACGGTCCTGCGGCGGTAGGTGATGAAATCGCCGGTGAAGGTCACGATGTCCGGCTGCAGGGACCGGACCCGACGCAGCACGTCGATCAAATAGCTGGAGTCGACATCGGGGCCGACGTGCAGGTCGCTGATCTGCACCAGCGTGGCACCGTCGAGAGCGCCCGGGAGATTCTCGACGGGCAGGGGTCGACGGACAAACTCCACCCAGTGGGGCTCGATGCGCCAGGCGTAGATACCGAGCCCCAGGCTTCCGCTCAGGCTGACCCCACCCGAGCGCAGGAGTTGTCTTCGAGTCCACATCATTCCCCGCCGTCGCCCCCGGGCTTCGAACGTAGCAAATCGATTTGCGGCGCCGCAAGCTACGTTTCTCGGCCTCGGTGTCGAACCGTCTCAGCGCATCGCTCGGGCACGAACCTCGTCAATGTCGAGGACCCAGACGCTGCGGCCGTGCGTGCCGATAACGATCTCGGGATCGCGCGGGTGCACCTCGAGGTCGTGCACGGGCGTCGTGGGCAGCGTCGCCGACAACGAGCTCCACGTACGGCCGCGATCGAGGCTCACATAGACGCCGAGATCGGTTCCGACATAGAGAATGTTCTCGTTTGTCGGGTCCTCGGCGATGACGTTGATCGATTCGGCCGGCAGCCCATCGCTGATCGACGTCCAGGAAGCGCCGAAGTCCTCGGACACGAACAGATAGGAGCTGAAGTCGTCCTCGCGGTGTCCGGTGAACGAAGCGTAGACGCGTTGCAGGTCGTGCTCCGACGCCACCACGCGGCTGACCCATTTTTGCGGCAGCCCGTCGGATACGGGGCGCCAGCTCTCGCCGTCGTCGATGGTGAGCCAGATCTTGCCTCCCTCGGTACCGGCGTACAGGACGCCCGGCAGCAGGCGTGACTCCGACAGCATGGTAATGGTCCCGAACGGCACCACTGCACGCATGCCGCCTCCCTCGTCGGCCAGGTCCGGACTCATCGTCTCCCAGTCGCTTCCCCGGTTGCGGCTCCGCAGCACGCGGTTGGCGCCGACGATCAGCGTGTGCGGGTCGTGGTGGGAGATGATGATCGGCGTGTACCAGGAAAAGCGCCACGCGGGTTCGCCCTCGGGAGCCCGCGCCCGGATGCTCTCCGCCGAGTCCCCGCCCGATTGCACGTCGGAGCCGGTGATGTCCATGCGCAACATGGCGCCGTGCTGGTGCTCGTAGTAGACGAAATCCGGGTCGGTGGGGTCGCGCAAGGTATCGAACGAGTCGCCCCCGGTCCAGCGATCGAGGTACACGTTCGCCCACGGATCGTCGGTGTGGTCGGTCGCGTCGGCGTCGCTCGGGCCGTACAGCGCGGCGTTGTCCTGGGTGCCGCCGAAGACGTTATACGGCACGTCGAGGTCGACCGATATGGAGTAGAACTCGGCCGCCGGGATGTTGTTGACGTGCAGCCATGTGCGGCCGCGGTCGTGTGACTCGTACAGGCCGCCGTCGTTGCCCAGCAGCACCCGGTCGGGGTTCAGAGGATCGATCCAGATCTCGTGGTGGTCGAGGTGCATCACCAGGCCGCGGGTATCGTGCAGGCGGATGATGGTCTCGCCAATCTGTTCGAAGGTCTTGCCACCGTCGATGGAGTGGTAGGCGCGGTTCCCCAGCGCGAATATGTCGTCCTCGTTGTCGGGGGCGACGCGGATGTCGGTGAACTTCCACCCGTAGATGCCGAAGAACGGGTAGGTATCCTCGACGTTGGCCTTGTACCAGCTCTCGCCCTTGTCATCGGAGCGGTAGATCTCGCCGCCGACGATCTCGCGCTCGTTGCGGCCGCCGCCACGTCCACCGCCGGTCGGCGCCGCCGCCTGGTACGGATTGCGGTTGTCGATGAATGCGTAAACGACGTCGGGATTCGACGGCGCGACGTCCAGACCGATGCGACCCAGCGAGCCGCCGGGAAGGCCGTTCTCCAGCACCCTCCAGGTCCGGCCGCGATCCGTGCTCTTGTAGATGCGGCTTTCGGGGCCCCCTTCGTCCGGCGTGCCGCTGACCGCCTGCCAGGTCGCCGCGTACAGGACGCTGCTGTCCGACGGGTCCATAGCCATCTCAACGGCGCCGGTTCGCTCACTGACAAACAGGGTGTGCTCCCAGGTCTCACCGCCGTCGGTGGTGCGAAAGACCCCTCTCTCGGCGTTCGGCGACCAGAAATGGCCCAGGGCGGCGACGTGAACGACGTCCGGATCATCAGGGTCGATGAGCACCTTGCCGATGTGGTGGGTCTCCGGCAGCCCCATGTGCTGCCAGCTCTCGCCGCCGTCAACCGACTTGAACACGCCGGTGCCGGAGTACGAGTAGCCGCTGTGGCGTGGCTGCGTCTCTCCCGTTCCCACCCAAACCAGGTCGGGGTCGGCGGACGAGACGGCGACGTCGCCGATGGAGAATGCTGATTCATGCTCGAAGATCGGCATCCAGGTGATGCCGTTGTTGACGGTCTTCCAGAGATTCCCGGAGCCGACGCCCACGTAGATCGTGCCGTGATTTCCTGGAGGGACGGCAATGGCCTCGACACGGGCGCCGGCCTGCTTGGGGCCGATGGCGCGCCATTCCAGCTCACGGAACGGGGATTCCTGCTCCATGCGGACGTGCTGCTGCCAGGAGCGCGATCGAGCCGGCCAGTCTGTGGCTTGAAAGGCGCCGGCGGCGGCGACCGGGCCGGCCAAGAGGCTCACGGCGAAGGCACCGGCGAGAACGGATCCAACGATCACGGAACGGCGATTGAGGACCATCATGGCATGTCTCCGCGCCCACTCGGGGGCGTCTGTTTCTGTACAATCTCCGGAGACTTCATTGCATAGTCTTTTTCTTCCCATTGCAAACCTCAGGAGGCTCCATGAGTGGATTCCATCGCCTGGCAGCAGTGGCCGGCACGTTGTCGATCGTCGCTCTGGCGGTCGGCGTGGCTCTCGCAGCCGCGAGCCCGGCAGCGCAGGAGCGGATGACCTTTTCGATGACGGCACAGTACGTCGGTACGGCCAACGTCGGGCCCGAAAGCGTCGGCGGGCAAACGCCCCTGACCATCGGCGTCGAGAAGTTCAACACGCCGGACGAGCGCGACGCGCTCGAGGAAATCATCATCAACGACGGCATGCAGGCGCTGGCCGATGCCCTGCGGTCCGCCGAGCGGGTCGGTTTCATACGGGCGCCGTCGGCCGGAACGACGGGCTGGCAGCTACGCTACGCCATGATGTACGCCGGTCCGAACAACACCCGTATCCTGCGGCTGGCCACGGATCGTCCGATTTCCTTCGCCGAGGCGGTCGAACGACCGCGTCGTACGTGGGACTACAACGTCAGCCTGATCGAGTTGGTCATCGACGAGGAAGGTCGCGGCGAGGGCGTGATCTACGTTGGCGTCGAGTTCGCCTACGATCAGACCAACGATACCCTCGGCATCAAGAGCATCACCAGCCAGCCGATCCGCCTCAGCAACGTTCGCTTGCAGCAGTAGGTGTAACGGCAGCAGGACCGAGGCGAGGTCGTACGCCAGAAGGGCCGGCGACGCTGGGTTCGTCGCCGGCCCTAATCTGTGCGGCTTCGTGAGCCCTCCGCTTCAGAAACTGATCACCAGGGATGTGGTGAACGCCGTGTCCAGCTTTTTCTTTTCGACCACGACGTTGCCGATGACGAGGCCGATGTCGTTCTCCAGGTCGATTTCCTCGAGCGCCGGCTCATTGCGGTAGACGAGCCGCAGGCTCGTCTTGAGGGCGATCTTGTCGG
>CBDUAS010000437.1:0-3929 GCA_965365185.1 uncultured bacterium
CGCCAATATGAGCCACGAGATCCGCACCCCGATGAACGGGGTCCTCGGGTTCACCAATCTGTTGGCCAAGACGCCCTTGAACCACACCCAGGCCGAGTATCTGAAGATCATCAACACATCCGCCACCACATTGGAGGAAGCGAGCGCCCCCGTGTGAGAGGAGGCGGCCCGTTGCCCAGCCTGGCTGCGGCCGCTCTTCAGGGCGACGATGGGCTTGCTGCGGGCAAACGCCCGGGCAGCCGACATGAACTCGCGGGCCTCGGTGATCGACTCCACGTACAGGATGATCGAGCGCGTTTCGGTACTTTGACCGAGGTAATCGATGAGATCGGCAAATCCGACGTCGAGCATGTTGCCTACCGAGACGAAATGCGAGAAGCCGACCCCCTGCTCGAGCGCCCAGTCGAGGACGGCCGTGCACAACGCGCCGGACTGCGAGATGAACGCGATGTGGCCGCGCGGCGGAACTGCCGCGGCGAAGCTGGCATTGAGGTTGAGTGACGGCACCATGACGCCGAGGCAGTTGGGGCCGACGACGCGCATGCCGTCGAACCGTTCGATCTCCTGGCCGAGCTCATCCTGCAGGCGGCGGCCCTCGTTGCCGATCTCGCCGAAACCGGCCGAAAGGATCATGACGCCGAGGATGCCGGCGTCGCCGCACTGCCGCACCACGTCGACGACGGTGGGCGCCGGCGTGCAGATCACGGCCAGGTCCGGTGTGGAGGGGAGCTCGGCGACGTTGGGGTAGGCGTAGATCCCCTGCACCGGCTGGCCCTTCAGATTCACGGGATACACCACCCCGGGAAATCCCGAGCCGACCAGGTTGTTCAAGGCACGGTAGCCGACCTTGGCGGGCGTGTTGCTGGCGCCGACGACCGCGATGCTCTGGGGCCGGAAGATCTTGTCGAGGTTGCGGATGCTCATGAGTGCACGTGTCCTGTGCCCGGATAGGGGCGACCCGGATGCCGTCTCGTCGACGAGGCCTCCGCTGATGGGCTGAGGCGCGGAGCGCGGGGCGGGGAGTCCGATCTGCGAACAGGATGCCTTGCGCTTGACAATCTTGCATTCTGCGGCTACTGTGTATATATGATAGATACACTAAATACAGAAAGCACAGTGAGCCGCTCATCGTCGTGAAGATCGTCATCTCCAATGCGTCGCCGGATCCGATCTACGAGCAAATCGTGCAACAGATCCGCGCTCAGATCCTCAGCGGCGACCTCGACGAGGGCGACCTGCTGCCGTCGATCCGGAAGCTCGCCAAGGAGCTGCAGATCGGCGTCATCACGACCAAGCGGGCGTACCAGGAGCTCGAGCACGAGGGCTTCATCAATACGGTGGGCGGCAAGGGAACCTTCGTTGCCGCCCAGAACCCGGAGTTCCTGCGCGAAAAGCGCATCAAGGTGGTCGAGGAGAAGCTGGCCGAGGCCATCCACGAGGCGCAGCTTCTCGGCATCGGGCCCGACCAGATGGTCGAGATGGTCCGCCTCCTTTACGACGAGCAAGAATGAGATGAGCCACTCGATTCCCGTCAAGGGCGTTGCTTCGGCCGTGCCGGCCTCATGCCGTGTCGCCGACTCCGGCGAGGATTGCGGACCCGGTCTCGCCCTTTCCGTCGACGGAGCCGGCAAGCGGTACCCGGGGTTCGCCCTCGAGGACGTCAGCTTTCAGCTTCCTCGTGGCTACATCATGGGGTTGATCGGAGCCAACGGTGCCGGCAAGACGACCCTGGTGAAGTTGATACTCAACCTGGTTCGGCGAGACGGCGGCTCCATCCGTGTCTTCGGACTCGACAACCTCGATCACGAGGCCGAGGTCAAGTCGCGTATCGGCTTTGTCGCCGATGAGCCCCGATTCCACGAGGACGTCACCCTGGCGACACTCAAGGCCGCAACTGCGCCCTTGTACCGCGAGTGGAACGAAGCACGGTTCCGTGCTCTGGCCGCGGAGTTCGAGCTTCCGCTCGGCAGGCGGTTCAAGGCCCTGTCGCACGGCACCAAGACCAGGTTCGCTCTGGCGCTGGCTCTGTCGCACGGCGCCGAGCTGGTGCTCCTGGACGAGCCCACCAGCGGGCTCGACCCGGTGTTTCGACGAAAGCTGTTGGACGTGCTCGCAGACGTGCTGCAAGACGATCGCGTCTCGGTGTTGTTCTCCACGCACATCACCTCGGATCTCGAACGGATCGCCGACTACGTAACCTTCCTGCGAGGTGGGCGCGTGGTGTTTTCCCGCTCCAAGGACGAGGTGATGGAGAGCTGGGGCATCGTCCGCGGTGCCCGGGAGATCTTGACCGACGAAACGCGCGGGTTCTTCGAGGGAGTCCGTGTTCGCGACTATGGCTTCGAGGGGCTCACTTCGCGCCGGGCGGAGGCGCGGCGGCGATTCGGCGAGCGGGCGCAGGTGGAGCGGGCCTCGTTGGACGACATCATGGTTTTGATGGGAAGGGGGGAGGACCGTGTTGCTTGAGCTGATGCGCAGGGATTGGATGCTGAACCGGCGCACCCTCGTGCCGATGTTCCTCGTCTTTGCTGCATTGCAGCTCTTCGTCGCGCGGCTGGCCGCGGACGCTCCGGCGTTGCCGCTGTTTGCCACCTGTTTCTGGGCCTGCCTGATGACGCTGGTGTCGTTCACCCGCGAGGAGCAGTTCCGCGCCACCTCCTGGTCCTGCACGTTGCCGATGACGCGCGCCGGACTGGTGAGGTCCCGCTACGTCGGATCGTGGCTGTTGGTCGGCGGAGTCGTCTTGACAGGGCTCACGCTCGCAACGCTCGGGTCCTCCGGGGCGGCCCCTGCGGCGCCGACCTTCCGCGCCTTCCTTCTCGACACGCCGCTGCTGGCGGCGGCGTTGATCACGCCGTTCCTGGGCCTGTTGCTGCCGTTCGTGATGCGCTTCGGGCTCCGTGGGGCCGCCGTCTTGCTGCTGCCGCCCAACCTGGCGCTGCCTGTCGTGTTCGTGGTCAGCAAGATCACCGGCACCCAGGACAGCGTCGAGGCGACCGTCCTGTCGGGTGCTGCCGCGATTGCCCTCCAGGTCGGCCGCGCGAAGGAAGCCATGCCGTCGCCTCTCTTCTACCTCGGGGTGATCGGTTCCCTGTTCTTCGTCAACTGGTTGAGCTACCGGCTGGCCGTGGCGCTGTTCCAGCGCCGGGAGCTTTGAGAGGCGGCATGGACGTGTCGATCCCAGCGACGGACCGCCCGCCCGCGGCGCTCGAGGTCGACGGGCTGTGCAAGCGTTACCCGGGCTTCGCCCTCGACGCGGTGTCGTTTTCCGTCCCGCGTGGCTACGTGATGGGTCTCATCGGACCCAATGGCGCCGGCAAAACGACCACGTTGAAGCTCATCCTCGGCCTCCTGCGTCCCGACGCCGGGGCGGTCCGCGCTTTCGGGTCGGATCTTTCGGCGATCGGGCCGGAGCAGCGTGCCCGCATCGGCTTCGTGCACGACGACCCGCATTTCTATGGGCACCTGTCGCTGGGGCGCAACGCCTCGCTGGTTGCGGCGCACTATCCGCGATGGGACGCGAAGGCCTTCGCGCATCTGGTGGACGCGTTCGGCCTCTCGCTGCGCAAGAAGTTCGATAGCCTGTCGCGCGGCACGAAGACCAAGTTCGCGCTGGCGCTGGCGCTGGCCCACCGCGCCGAGCTGGTGGTCATGGACGAGCCCACGTCGGGTTTGGATCCGGTGTTTCGCCGGGAGCTGCTCGACACACTGACCGACCTGTTACAGGACGAGCGTACGTCGATTCTGTTCTCCACACACATCACGTCCGACCTGGAGCGCATAGCCGACTACATCACCCTGATCCAGCACGGTCGCGTGGTTTTCTCGGCGGCCAAGGACGAGATTCTCGAGAGCTGGGCGCTGGTCAAGGGAGCCCCCGAGCTCGTGGACCGCGTTCCGCGCCGGTACTTCCGCGGCCTGCGGCGGGG
>CBDUAS010000438.1:0-3922 GCA_965365185.1 uncultured bacterium
GGATTACGAGCCGCCCGGGCGCACCGACTCTACAGCGTTACAAGGGCACTACGCCTCCGTAGGACACACCCGTCAGATACGCCATGTCCCGGTTCCACGTCGTCAGGTCGCTCGCCGAGAACTGATTGAGGTGCGAGTGCCCGCACGCGCGTGCCATCACCTGCATCAGGTGCGTCGCCGACTCGAAGAAGCGTTGCAGGCGTCGGGCGGACTGCTCGACCACCAGCCGCGCGCGCAGGTCCGCTTTCTGGGTCGCGATCCCGACCGGGCAGTTGTCCGTATGGCACGCGCGCATCCCGAGACAGCCGATGGCCTGGATGGCCGCGTTCGACACCGCGATGCCGTCGGCGCCGAGTGCCATTGCCTTGGCGAAGTCGGCCGGGCTTCTCAAGCCGCCGGTGACGATCAGCGTGATGTCGCGTTGGCCGAGGCTGTCCAGGTGACGCCGAGCGCGGGCGAGTGCCGGGATGGTGGGCACCGAGATGTTGTCACGGAAGAGCAACGGGGCCGCTCCGGTGCCGCCGCCGCGCCCGTCGAGGATGATGTAGTCGACCCCGATCTCCAGAGCTGCGTCGATGTCCTTCTCGATGTGCTGGGCCGAGAGCTTGACCCCGATCGGGATCCCACCGGTCTCGTCGCGCACCTGCGCCGCGAACTCCCGGTACTTGTCGACATGCTCCCAGTCGGGAAACCGCGGCGGCGAGACCGCGGCCGTACCGGGCTCGAGGCCCCGAACCTCGGCGATCCGCCCGACGACCTTGTTTCCGGGCAGGTGGCCACCCGTGCCGGTCTTTGCGCCCTGGCCGCACTTGAAGTGGAATGCCTGGCACTTCTTGATCTTGTCCATGGTGTAGCCGAAGCGGCCCGACGCGAGCTCGTAGAAATACCGGCTGTTGCTCGCCTGCTCCTCGGGCAGCATGCCGCCCTCCCCGGAGCAGATCCCGGTTCCGGCGAGCTCGGCGCCCATCGCGAGCGCGGTCTTCGCCTCCTCCGAGAGCGCCCCGAAGCTCATGTCCGACACGAACAGCGGCCGCTCGAGTCTCAGGGGACGCTGCGCGTTCGGTCCGATGACGAGCTCCGTCCCCACGGGCGCATCGTCGAGCGCCGGCACCCGGTGCAGCTGCGCGGTGACGAACTGGATGTCCTCCCACCGGGGAAGCTGGTCCCGGGGAACGCCCATGGCGGCCACCCGACCGTGGTGGCCGACGTTGTCGAGCCCATGCTCGGCGAGCTCGTGAATGTAGCTCGTGTACGGCTCCTCCGGGGTGCCGTGGAGGTCCGCGTAAAGCCCCTGATAGGCATCGCGCCTGTACGCCTGCGGATTCTCCTTTTCCCACGCGGTGATCTCGTCCTCGTCGACCCAGACGCCGCCGTCCTCGACCCACGCGCGGAACCTGTGCAAGGCCTCCTTGCTGTTGTAGGCGCTGACGCCGGTCTTGTACCGGTAGTCCCAGTTGTGCACGCCGCAGACGATGTCCTCGCCCCGGATGGTGGCGTCGGCCATCAGCGCGCCCCGGTGCGCGCAGCGTCCGTAGAGGACCGACACGTCCGAGCCGTCGTCCCATTTGACCACCACGAGATCGACGTTTGCGACCAGTGCGTAAGCCGGTGTGACCGGCTCGAGCGATTCCCAATCCGCAACCTTGACCTTGTTCAAGTCCTCTCCCCTCTCCTCGAAAGCTTGTTCCGGGTGGCGCCTGTTCAGGTCAGGCGCCCCGCCTCAGACGAGCTCGGCGTCCGCCAGGATCTCCACGAGCGCCGGCCCGTCGTGAGCGAGCGCTCGAGCGATCGCGTCGTCGAGCTCCGCCTTTTGCGTGACGCGAACGCCGAAGGCGCCGCAGAGCTCCGCGTACTTCGAGAAATCCGGGTTGTGCAGGGCCGTTTGCCACACGTCCCACTCTCCCGCGCGCTGCTCCTTGCTGATCTTGCCGAGCTCATCGTTGCGCACCAGCAAATGGGTGATGTTCATGCCGTACTTCACCGCAGTCGTGAGCTCGGCGAGATACTGGCAGAAGCCGCCGTCCCCGGACACCGACACGACCGGGCGACCGTGGAAGCTGGAATCGTCCTCCTGCGTCGCCGCCCATGCGCCCATCGCCGCGGGGAACGCGAAGCCGATCGATCCGAGGTATCCCGACATCAGCACCGCGTGGTCGTCACACTCGAAATAGCGGCCGAAGGAGTAGGTGTTGTTGCCGACGTCCACGGCGATGATGGCATTACCGGGCACCTGGCGGGTCATGGCCGCGAAGATGGCTGCGGAATTCACGCCTTTCCCGAGGTCGTCCTCTGCCCGGCGTGCTTTCTCCTCGCGCCAGATCGCCCAGCGTGCGGCGACGTCCGCGGTCTGGTCCTCGGTGTCGGTCTTGCCTGTGAGCCGGGCTGCGAGCAGCTTCGCCGTCACGCCGACTTCACCCCACACGGGCACGTCCACCGCGTGGAACTTGCCCAGCATCATCGGATCGAAGTCGACCTGGACGATGGGCTTCTTGGGCGTGATGCCGGTGTGATTGCTGAAGCTCGCGCCGAACACGAGCAGGCAGTCGGACTCGTTCATGAGCCAGCTCGCGACAGGCGTGCCGCTGCGTCCGAGGACACCGCCTGCCAGGCGATGGTGGTCGGCGATCAGCCCCTTGCCCTTGAATGTGGTGATGACCGGGGCATTCAACGACTCGGCGAGCGACACCACCTCCGGCATCTGGAAGCGTGCGCCGTGTCCGACGATCACGACCGGGCGCTTCGATCGGGAGATCAACGCCACCGCCTCGTCGATGGACTGCTCCGGAGGCGTGATGTCGCGCGAAGTGACCCTTCCGGTGGGACCACCGGGCTTGCCGGCCCCGGCCGGCCGCTTCGGCACCTCGTCCGGAACGATGAGGTGCGACACCCCGCGGTTGAGAATCGCGCTCTTGAGCGCCAGGTTCACGAGCTCGGCGTGCCGGCTGCTGTCCAGCACGGTCTGGCTCCACTGGGCAACCTTGCCGTACGCGCCCGCCAGGTCCACCTCCTGGAACGCGCCGGGTCCGAGCACCTGCGTGTCGACCTGCCCGGTGACGGCGAGCGCGGGCGCGCGGTCCACGTTCGCGTCCCAGAGGCCCGTGAGCAGGTTGGTGGCGCCGGGACCGGCGATGGAGAAGCAGGCGGCCGGGCGGCCGGTCAGCTTGCCGTACGCCGATACCGCGAACGCGGCGGCCCCTTCGTGGCGGATGCCGTAGAAGCGCAGCGTACCGGCCTGCTCCTGAATACGGAACGCGTCTGCCACGCCGAGGTTGGAATGGCCGACCATCCCGAACACGTGCTTGACGCCCCATTCGACCATGGTCTCGACCAGCACGTCGCCGACGGTCCGCTGGTGCGCTTGCTCCTCGGGAACGGCGACATAGATCCCATCCTCGCGCACCTCGGTCGGGAACGCCTCGACACCGTCCTCGAACCCCGGCGTCTTTCCGGTAAGCGGGCAGTAGTCCCACCCGTGCCAGGGGCAGCGCAGCAGGCCCTTCTCGATCGACCCTTCGCCGAGGGGGCCGCCCTGGTGCGGGCAACGGTTGTCGAGCGCTCCGTACTTGCCCTCGTAGTGCGTCATCGCGAGGCTCTTGTGCCCCGCGGTCACGGTCTTGACGCGTCCTTCCGGCAGCTCGTTCGGCCCGAGCACCCGGTACCAGCGGCCCTCAGCAGCTCTCGTGTCGCTCATCTCGTTCTCCAGGTGACCGCGCATCCTCGCCGCACGAAGTCACGCGCCGTGGTCGATGCGGCGCCTGATGCGACGAAACGCTCTCCTCGATTGTAAGTTCCGGGTGACCCCGGGGAACGGCCACCCGGAACCAGATGAAGGGAAGCAGTGGATTCGGTAGCCAGTAAAGCCAGCCCAGACCTCGAACCTTCACACCGTCGTCGAGGTGCAGGTCCAGCCAGACATAGAGGA
>CBDUAS010000439.1:0-3906 GCA_965365185.1 uncultured bacterium
GACGATGACGGCCGTCGGCCGGGCCGCTTCCGAGCTCGTCGAGGAGATCCGCCGCCAGTTCCGTGAGATCCCCGGAATCATGGAGGGCACCGGGGATCCGGATCCGGAGCGCTGCGTCGAGATCGCCACCAAGGCGGCGTTGAAGGAGATGGTGCCGCCGGGAATGCTGGCCGTAATCGCCCCGGTGGTTGTCGGCTTCGGACTCGGACCTGCCGCTCTCGGGGGCATGCTTGCCGGGGCAACGGTCGTCGGTGTGCTTCTGGCGCTGATGATGGCAAACGGTGGCGGCGCCTGGGACAACGCCAAGAAATACATCGAGGAAGGCCACCACGGCGGCAAGGGTTCCGACGCTCACAAGGCAGCCGTCGTCGGGGATACCGTCGGCGATCCGTTCAAGGACACTTCTGGTCCGTCCATGAACATCCTGATAAAGTTGATGTCTGTCGTTTCGCTGGTCATCGTTCCGTTGATCGTGTAACAGACCGGCTTCCTTACAAAAAACGTCTCGTACCTCCTCGCCCTGTCCGCGCAGGGCCAGAGACCGAGAGGAGATCCATGCAGAATCTCTACGAAACGCTGTTGATCGTCGCGCCGGAAGCGGACGACGATCGCGTCAACGCCGTCATCGGCGACCTTCGTGCCACCGTCGAGAACGATGGCGGCACGGTGTTGCAAGCAGGCGTTTGGGAGCGCCGCAAGCTCGCATACCAGGTCAAGGGCAAATCCGAGGGCATCTACGTCCTCATGTACGCCGACGGCAACAACACTCTGCCTGCTGCTCTCCGGGACCGCATGAAGCTCGACGAGTCCGTCATCCGCTCGATGGTGGTGCGCCTGGAAGACCTGCAGGAGGCGGATTTGCGGCAGAAGATTGCCGAAGCCGATCACTCCGGGGAAGCTGCCGAGATCGAGGCACAGCGCGTTGCCGCCGAGCGTCGTCATGAAGCCGAAGCCGCGGCCTCGGCCATGTCGCTGGAAGAGATCGTTGCCGCCCAGGAGGCTCAGGCCGTGGAGGCGGAAGGCGCCGCTGGCGCCGATGCAGCGGAACCCGGCATCGAGGCCGACGAAGCCGAGACCTCACCGGCCGAAGCTCCCGCGGATACGCCGCCGGCGGACGAGGCAACGTCCGAAGGCGTCGGTGAATCGGCCGAACCGAGCGCAGGCACCGAGGAACCCCGAGACGAAGAAGAGAAAGAGAGCTGATCGATGGCATACGGACGAGGTGGCGGCCGCCGTCGTCGCAACAAGTACCTGAAGGACGACGTTCCCTACATTGACTACAAGGACGTCGAGTTGCTGCAGAACTTCATTCTCGACCGAGGCAAGATCCAGCCGCGCCGTACCAACGGAAACAGCGCCAAGGTGCAACGCATGCTGACGCGCGCCATCAAGCGCGCCCGGGAGATCGCGCTCCTTCCGTACACCACGGGCTAGGACCATGAGACTGATTCTTCAAGAGACAGTGGAGAACCTGGGCGAGCCCGGCGACGTCGTCGACGTGAAGGCTGGGTACGGGCGCAACTACCTGCTGCCCCGGGGCCTCGCCGTGACGGCGACGGCCGCTAACGCGCGCACCGTGGAGGAGATCAAGGCCAAGCGGCAGGAGCGCGAGGAAGAGGCGAAGATCGCGGCACAAGCGCTGGCCGTCAGCCTCACGGGTGTGTCCGTGAACGTGAAGCGCAAGGTTTCCGAGGGCGACAACCTCTACGGATCCGTGACGGCCGCGGACATTGCCGCCGCTCTCGTCGAGGAGGGGTTCGAGGTCACCAAGGACCAGGTCCGCCTGGAGCACGCGATCAAGACGCTCGGCGTCTTCGAGGTGCCCCTGCACCTTCCTTACGGCGTGGATGCTTCGATCAAGCTTTGGGTCGTAAAAGACGAATCCGCTTAGCAGGGGCGGCGATATCGGGTCATCTGCGGCGTTGCCGCTCCTCGACGATCCACAGGATCGCCTGCGTCGCGGCGCCTTGCATCTGACCCAATCTCGCCACCCCTGCCGCTGAACGGGGGGCCTGGTGGGTGGCGCACAGAATCAACCGGGGTGGCGGGCATCGTTTGCCTTTCCTCGGGTCCGCCCGGTGCTTTCGGGACTCGATTGGAGGGGCCTCGGTGTTTCGTTTGTTCGACCCCGGTGGAATGACTAGACTGGCGCGATGGCCGACGAGCTGACGAAGGGACGCACCTTGCCGCACAACCTCGAGGCGGAGAAGTCCGTCCTCGGGGCAGTTCTGCTCGACAACCAGGCCATCAATCCGGCGGCCGAGACGCTCACTTCAGAGGATTTCTACGGCGAATCGAATCGCTTGGTCTTCGCCGCGATGTGCGCGCTGTCGGAGGACAACTCCGCCATCGATGCCGTGACGCTCGCCGAGCGGTTGCAGCGTTCCGACCAGCTCGAGCGTGCCGGCGGCATCGAGTACCTGACGGCGCTGATGGACGGCTTGCCGCGGGCGCTGAACGTCGGGCAGTACGCCCGCATCGTCAAGGACAAGGCCTCGCTCCGCAACCTCATCGCATCGGCCAACTCCATCATCACCTCGGCGATCAGCGGCGACGACGACACCGACGAGATCATCGACGAGGCGGAACGGCGGATCTTCGAGATCGCCGAGGACAAGGTCAAGCGCGGCTTTCTGTCGGTTCAGGACCTCGCCGGCGAAACCATGCACGAGCTCGAGGAGTTGCATGAGCGGCGCGAGTTCATCACCGGCGTGCCCACCGGGTTCAAGCGCCTCGACACCATGACCGCGGGGCTGCAGCCGGGCGACCTGATCATCTTGGCGGCACGACCCTCGATGGGAAAGACGGCGCTGGCCCTCAACATCGCCCAGCATGTCGCCCTGCGCCACGGTGGAGCGGTCGGCATCTTCTCGCTGGAGATGTCGACGCAACAGCTCATCCGCCGGCTGATGTCCGCTGAGGCCCATGTCGACAACCACAAGCTGGCCACGGGATTCCTCTCCGACAAGGACCTCAACGATCTGCTGAATGCCCTGGAGTTTCTCTCGACCGCGAAGATCTTCGTTGACGACACGGCGAATCCATCGCTTCTGGAGATGCGATCCAAGGCGCGGCGGCTGAAGGCGGAGCACGGGCTGGACCTGCTGGTCATCGACTACCTGCAGCTCATGAGCCTGGGGAAGTTCGAGAACCGCAACCTCGAGATCGGCGCCATCTCCCGGGCGCTCAAAGGGCTCGCCAAGGAGCTCCAGGTTCCGGTCGTGGCGCTGTCCCAGCTTTCTCGCGCTCCCGAGTCGCGATCCGAGCACCGGCCGCAGCTTTCCGACCTGAGAGAGTCCGGAAACCTGGAGCAAGATGCGGACGTGGTGGCGTTCATCTACCGCGAGGAGGTCTACAACCCGGATCCCACCGTCCAGGGACTGGCGGAGCTGATCATCGCCAAGCAGCGGAACGGGCCGATCGGCACCGTGCCGTTGGCGTTCCTCAAGCAGTTCACCGCGTTCAAGGACCGCGAGGACCGCGATGACCCGGGCGAGCCCTGGTCCTGATCGCGGCCGACGGACCCCGGTCGCGACGCGGTGGATCGTCGTTCGATCCATCGTTGCGGAACGCGCGACGTCGGCCCGGCGACGAATCTGCCGCGCTCGGCCACTGCTAGTCTGGGCGCATGGTGAGTCCGGTGGGTGAGCGCGCCTCGGTTCTGCGGCCCACGTGGCTGCAGATCGACCTCGGGGCTCTGGCGCACAACTACCACGAGATCGCCGAGCTCGTTGCGCCCGGCCGTCTGTGGTGCGTCGTCAAGGCCGATGCCTACGGCCACGGTGCCGTCGAAGTAACCCGTCGGCTGCAGCAGGAGGGAGCCGATGCGTTCGCGGTGGCCACCGTCGACGAGGGTCGTGAGCTGCGCGCGGCGGGGATCTCCGGGCGAATCCTGGTGATGTCCGG
>CBDUAS010000440.1:0-3904 GCA_965365185.1 uncultured bacterium
CGCGAGCCGTATTCGCCTTGCGACAGGGGTCCGATGCTGGCTTCGCCGTCGCGCAAACCCTGCACCGTTTCGTTGTCGACATCGAACGACAGCAACACCGCCACCCGAGCGCCGTCTGGCCAGGTCTCGGGCGTCAGGTCGCGGCCGGCGCGCACGGCATCGACCTTGGCGCGGACCTCCTCTTCGGTCCATTCCCACGGCGGCGGCGCCGCATCGGCCGGCGTGCTCTCGATTTCCGGGGCCGCGGGGGCGCACGCCAAGGCGGTTACGGTGTAGCAAAGGAGGGCGCCGGGAAGAAAGCGCTTGATCATGGGACCTCCGTCGATTGTTGGGCGATGGGAGCAAGCTCAGGGGGATTCTACGTCGCATGTGTCCCGGATGGCGCGCCGAGTTTGCTCGTCGCCAGCGGGCACGAACGTGAGGTCGAACGGACCGATCAGCGATGCGCCGCCGCCGGTGGTGAGCGGCGTCGCCGTCAGGAGGCGTCGCCCGGAATCGGGGTCGAACGGGCGCAGCGAAAGCCCACCATTTCCCGCGCGTCGTTGGCGTGATGACTGTCTCGATAGCGGATACGCATGTTCGCCGCGCTGGCGCCGTAGCTGCCGCCGCGCACCGCGTACCTGGTATCCACTCTTTGCCGGGTTTCTGCTGCGGCCGGATCGCGCGCGGGCTGCGGCTCGTCATAGGAATCGCGCCACTCGTCGGCGAGAAACTCCCAGACGTTGCCCGCCATGTCGTACAAACCGAGCTCGGTCGGTGGGTGCGAGGCAACGGGATCAGGCCGATCGCGTCCGCTGCCGCTCCAAGTCACGAGATCGTCCGACGGCGGCGTCGAGCCCCAGGGATAGAGTCTGCTGGGATCGGCGCCACCAGCGGCGTACTCCCATTCGGCCTCCGACGGTAGTCGCTTGCCCCGCCAGTCGCAGTAGGCCGAGGCTGCGTACCAGGTCACGAATGTCACCGGTCGTTGCACGTCGGCTTCCCGCGGCCCTTCCGGAGTCCAATGCTCCAAGTAGCGGCCGTTGTGCAGCGAGGCGTCCGCGCCCTCGCGGCTCCACTCAGGGTTGACGCGCACGAATTCGACGAAATCGGCGTTGGTCACGTCGGTCCGATCGAGGAAGAAGTCCTCCACACGTACCGGGTGCTGGGGGAACTCGGGTTGCAGCATTTCAACCCGAGTAATCTCGAAACGTTCCATGATCTCCGGCAGATCTGCCGGGTCGGTACCCATGAGGAATCGACCGCCCGGCACGAACACCATTCCAGCCGGAGCCTCCCCCCCCTGCGCGCTCTTGGCGGGTGTCCGATCTGCTCCCGGGGCCTCCACCGCGGCCTCGCAGCCCGCGAGAAGAATCACCGGCACCAGGGCCAATCGTTTGATCGCCATGCTTCTTCGTGCGCCCGCGTCTGACATGACGACAGCTTAACGGCGACTACCTCAGCCGAGCAAAGCAGCCGAGACACCCGAACGCGCCTTTGGGCGCGCCCGGGAGCACTGCTCGCCCACGAGCGCTGGGTCCCCGGCGCGGGTTGGAGTAGCTGGCGGGATCTGGACAGGGGACTGAAGCACGGGCCGGGCGCTCAGCGGCCCTCTCCTCCGAAAAACAGCTCGACGACCTCCGCCGGGGGCGGCGGCGTGGCGCGGCTGACGGCGACCATCAGCGACAGCGACACGGCGGGGCCCAGCAGCGCCGGCCAGAGCCCCCCGACGAAGTCCTCGAGCGTTCCGTGCACGACGTAGCTGGCGACGTACCAGGCGACGGCGGTGGCGGCGCCGCCGAGCATGCCCGCCAGCGCTCCTTCCCGTGTGGCCCGAGGCCACCAGAGGCCGAGCAGCAGCGGGAAGGTAAAGGCGGAAGCCATCAAGCTGAAGGCCATGGTGACGATCCAGTAAATGGCGGCCGGGGGGTTGATCGCGGTCACCAGCGCGACCAACCCGAGCGCGAGGGTGGCGATGCGGGCCACCCGCAACGCTTCGTCCTCGCCGATGGGGCCTGCTCGCCGTCGGTCGCGCGTCGGCAGCCACAGGTTCTCCACCACGAGCGATCCCGCCAGCAGCAGCACCGAGTCGATCGTCGACATGGTGGCGCCGAGCACGGCGGCGACGATGATGCCGCCGAAAGCCGGCGGCAGAAGCTCGGCGACCAGCGTCGGCAGCGCCAGGTCGGGGCGGTCGAGCGACGGCAGCAGTACGCCGGAGGCGATGGCGATGAGCGTGCCGCAGATGTAGATGAAGCTCGTGAAGCCGATGGAGTAAACCATCGCCTTCCTGAGCGTGCTGTCGTCCTCGGGAATCAGGAAGCGGGTCACGGAGGCCGGCGAGCCGCCGATCTGAAAGAAGCCCCAGACCAAGAACGACGACACCACCCAGAGCGCCGGCATGGTGCCGATGAAGCGAATCGACCCCGGCTGCAGCGCACCGTACTGGCGGTGCATCTCGGCGAATCCGCCGGCCGCGACGACGGCCGTGGGCGCCAGCACACCGAAGCCGACGATCATGATGGTGCCCTGGATCAGATCGGTCCAGGCCACCGCGTGCATGCCGCCGGTCACCGTGTAGACGATGACGATGGCGCCGAAAGCCCCCAGCGCCACCAGGTAGGGAATGCCGAGCATCACCTCGAAGGCGTTGGCTGCCGCCTTGAGCTGCGCCGCCACCAGGGGGGCGAAGGCCATGAGCATGATCGCCGTGGCCGCCTTCGCCGTGGCGCGGCTGTAGTAACGCGCCTGCAGCACGTCGACCAGGGTATTGCAGCGGATCTTCCCCGCCACGCGTCGCAGCCGATCGCCCACCAGCACATAGGTGAACCACGGAGCCGCCGCAGAGGAGACGGCGGCGGGCGAGAAGTTGTAGCCGTACAGCCGCTCGGTGCCCACCGCGCCCATGTACGAGCTGCCGCTCAACTGCGTGGCGGAGTAGGAAAAGCCGATGGCGCCCGGTCCAAGCTTGCCGCGCGCCAGGAAGTAGTCCGTGCGGCTGCGCTGGCGGCGCCGAAACCACAGGCCGAGCCCCAGCATGGCCGCGAAGTAGACGACGAGAATGACGGTGTACTGGGCGGTAACTGCCACGTCACCTCCCAGTGCGGGCGTAGAACAGCGCCGCCGCCAGCACGTAGAGGTAACCGCCGTACACGAGCAGCCACACGCCCCAGTCGAGGTTTGCGGGCCCGTCCGGCCAGTTCAGCAACAGGCCGGCGCTGCCGCCGACCACGAACAGTCCCATCAGCAGCAACGTAATGCGCGGCACGGGGTGCGCCCCCGGATCGTCGTGATTCGTGCCCACCGGGTCCCTCTATCGACGTCGTGATCGGTTTGCGATCCGGGGAGAGTCTCAAATGACGGGGTCAAGAACAACGTGAGCCCGCGAGGGCCTCGCGGCGTTGGCCTCGAGCACCGTGAAAGGGTGCAGTGTTTGGAGCTATGCTCGCCACCGGGCCAGGGAGCCACGGGCCCACCGAGCCGGCGGGCGGGCAAGAACATCGTCAACAGACCTGCGAACCGAGGTGCGCGATGGGTACAAGAAGGCAGTCCAAAGCGATCGGGAGCATGATCCATCGCGTGGTTCCTCTCCCGGTCGTGCGTTTCTTCTTGCCGGCCATTGCCCTTCTCGCCCTCCTCGGAGCGTTCGCCCCCGCCGCCCGGGCTCAAGACATCGAGGCGCCGTCGGCTCCGATCGCGCCGCTGCGCGGGAGCCTGGAGCGGATCACCGTCTACGGCGCGTCCCTCGAAGGCAATCTCGAGGGTGACACGCCGGACCGCCCGGTGACGGTGTACCTGCCGCCGGGCTACGCCACGTCCTCGGCCCGCAGGTACCCCGTGCTGTACATGCTGCACGGCTTCACCGACTCGGACCTCAACTGGATGGGCTGGCGCGAGCACTTCGTCAACGTGCCGGCAGCGATGG
>CBDUAS010000441.1:0-3902 GCA_965365185.1 uncultured bacterium
GGCCGGCGGCCGCGGCGACCGCGGCCAGTGCCGTACCGGCGTTGCCCGTAGAGGCGGCGGCGACGGTGCGGAAGCCGTACTCCCCGGCCTTGGCGGCGACCAGCAGCGATGCACGGTCCTTGGTCGATCCACTCGGATTTCGGCTGTCGTCCTTGATCCACAGCGTCTCGACCCCGAGATCCGCCGCCAGCCTCGAGGCGGGCACGAGCGGTGTGTCGCCGACGGGAAACGCGGGAAAGCTCTCGGGCCCTCTCACGGGAAGGAACGCCGCAAGAAACCGCGGGTCGGACGGTGGCGCCTCGGGCCAGGCGCCGGGAAGGTCTTTGGACCGGATCTCGAGCACACCGCGCGTTGAGCCGCCGGCCCGCTGACCCTGGGCGCAAACGGGGCACACCAGGAGCGCCGGATCCTCGCCATACCAAAGCCCACACTCGCTGCAACGCAGGCGGAACCCGTTCATCGTGCCCTACATCGTCAGCGCCATGAGCGCCTTCTGGACGTGAAGCCGGTTTTCGGCCTCGTCGTAAACGACGGACTGCGGCCCATCGATCACCTCGTCGGTTACCTCGTGGTTTCGATCGGCGGGAAGTGGATGCATGTAGAGCATGTGCTCCTTGCCCAGCGCCATGTGCTCCACGTCGCAGCGCCAATCCGGATAGGCCTCGATGAGCCGGATCCCCTCGTCCTGATCGAGGGTGTGCACCAGCGGCCCCCATGACTTCGGCACCACGGCATCGGCGTCGTCGAAGGCGTCCTCGAACCGATGGCTGATCTCGAAACGCGCGCCCGCGGCCTCGGCGTTGGCCCGCGCCTGCTCTTCGACCTCAGGGAGCAGCCGGAACTCGGGCGGGTGGGCGAGCGTAACGTCGATGCCGAACCGCGGCATCATCAAAATCAGGCTTTGCGGCACGGAGATCGGACGCACGTAGTTCGGCGCGCTCGTCCACGCAACGCCGAGCTTGAGACCCTTCGTCTCGCCGAGCTTCTCCCGAACCGTCAGATAGTCGGCGAGAATCTGGCACGGGTGATACACGTCGCACTGCATGCTCAACACCGGAACGGAGGCGTGCTCCGCGACTTCCCTGAGGTAGGCGTTGCCTTCACCGTGCCGGCAGTGCCGGATGGCGATGCCCTCGCCGTAGCGCGACAGCACATTGGCGGTGTCGCGGGCGTTTTCGCCATGGCTGATCTGCATGCGATCCGGCGACAGGTAGATCGCATGCCCTCCGAGCTGCGTCATCCCCGTCTCGAAGGAGTTGCGCGTTCGCGTGGATGCGTCGAAGAAGATCATGAAGAGGGTCTTGTCGTCGAGCAGGTGCGTCGACATCCCGGCGGCCCGATCCGCCTTCAGACGCGCGGCGAGCGACAGCAACGTCTCGAGCTCCTCCAGCGTCCAGTCCTGGGTCGAGAGAAGGTCACGGCCACGAAGGCCGGCGGCGGCGATTTCGGCGTGTGTCACGTCATCCTCCGATCAATTCGTCGGCGTGGGCCGCGATCGCCTCGGGCATCAGGCTGTACGCTGCGGTGGCGGTTACCAAGTCTTGCACGGCCACCCACTCTCCGGTCGTATGCGCCAGCTCCTCGAGCCCCGGTGCGAACCCGACGGAGGGGATGCCGTGTCGCCCCATTGTGGCAACGCCGTTGGTGGAAAAGCCCCAGCGCGAGATTCGCGGCCGGGCGCCGGAGACCGCCGCCACGACGTCGGCGACGCTGCGCACCAGGAGGTGGTCTTCCGGGAGTACCCAGGCGGGGAAGATCTTCTCCTGACGTGCGCGCTCGCCGGTCCAGCTTCGTTCGTCGTACTCGAGCAGCTCGACCGTGGCGTCGCCGATGCTCGGAAGCGCCCGGATCTCTTCCAGCGCCGCCGCCGCCGTCTCGCCCGCCGTCAAGCGCCGATCGACGTAGAGGCGCGCCGCCGCCGGTACGGCGTTGAGCGAAGCCGAGTCGCAGTCGAGATGCGAGGCCACGACCGTACCCTTGCCGAGGAACTCATCCGTCGGCAGGTGCTCGTTGAGTGTCTGCAGATCCTCGAGTATCGGAGCGAGCTTGTACAGCGCGTTGACCCCCTGTTCGGGGTGAGCGGCGTGCGCAGAGACCCCGCGGGCCGAGATCACTGCCTCCACCCGCCCGCGCTGCCCCCGGTAGACACCCAGGTCCGTCGGCTCGCCGAGGATCACCACATCGGGACGAATGCCCTCTTCTTCGATCAGATGCAGCAGGCAATAGCCGTCGCAGTCTTCCTCCATGACCGACGCAGTCAGGTAGACCGTCACGGCGTCCGGAAACCCGCGGGCCCGGGCGATACGCATGCCGTGCGCCATGCAGGCGATCGCCGGCAGCTCGTCGACGGCGCCACGGCCCCACACCTTGCCGGCAGCCAGCTTTCCCTTGAAGGGATCGTGTTCCCAGGCCTCCGGGTCGCCGACGCCGACACAATCGATGTGGCCGTCCATCAGTATCTTCAGTGGGCCGTTGCCGATGCGCGCCACGACGTTCCCCAGCCGGTCGAAGCGGGCTTCGTCGAACCCCAGGCGATGGTACTCATCCAAGACCCGGCGGCACCTGTCGCCCTCGTTCCGACTCTCGGCGGGGATGGCAATCATCTCCCGCAGGAACTGGACGATCGCGTGCTCGTGGATGGCCGCCGCCGCCAACGATCGTCGCCCGGCCTCGCTCGGCCGCATCACCCGGATGGCTCCTCTGCGGCGCCGGCTTCAGCGGCGACGCTCGCGGCGCGTTCCCGCAGGCGTGTCAGGACGCCTGTCTCGGCATTGAAGTCGCAGATGGCGTCGTCCCACGCCGGAAGCTGAGCCTGCAGGTGCGACCAGAAGTCAGGGTCCCACAGCTCGTCGAGATCCTCCGCCGTGCGTCCCTGCTGCTCCACCCAGGTGAAGTACTTGAGGTTGTGGATCGCCTTGCGGTCGGGATAGGTGAGCTCGCGCGTGTGGTCGGTGGTCGCCCCCAGCAAGCGCCGCTCGTAGTCCACGGCGGCGGTGACGGCGTCGTAGTCGCCGTGCTCGATGCGCATCTCTTCGAGGCGCGTCCCGTACAGGCAGATGGAGTCGGTGAACGAGGTGAAAAGAACATCGCGGTCGTCGAGGTCGAACCAACGCGCCGTCTTGACGGCGGCAAGCAGGTTGCCGATGGAGGAGATACCGAGCAGCGGCAGGAGCCTGACGGTGTCTTCCGGCACCCCGACCCCGAGCAAGAAGTCGCGCCCCGCCGGTTCGTTGAACAGCCGCATCAGGCGCATCGTTGCCTCATCGTCGATCGCCGCCACCAGATCGGTGTTGCGCACGTTGTGAATCCACGGAACGTGCTTGTCGCCGATGCCCTCGATGCGATGGCCTCCGAAACCGACTTGCAGCAGCGTCGGGCACTGCAGCGCCTCGGCAGCGGTGATGCGACACGCGGGATGATGCTGCTTGAGGTAGTCCCCCGCACCCAGCGTGCCGGCCGAACCGGAAGCGCTCACCCAACCCGCCAGCCGCTGCGCCGGCGTCGCCGCACGGGCGAACGCCGATGCGACGGCCGGCCCGGTGACACCGTAGTGCCAAAGGTAGTTGCCGACCTCGTCGAACTGGTTGAAGATCACCACCTCGGGACGCGTAGCTCTCAGCCGCCAACAGGCGTCGAAGATCTCCTTGACGTTGCTCTCGCACCCGGGAGTGGCGATCACCTCGGCCCCCATCCGTTCGAGCCAGTCGAAACGCTCGCGGCTCATCTCCTCCGGCAGGATGGCGATCGAGGAACAGCCGAGCAGCGTGCTGTCGAACACACCGCCGCGGCAGTAGTTACCGGTCGAAGGCCACACGGCGCGGTGGCTCAGCGGATCGAACGCGCCGCTCACGAGCCGCGGCACCAGGCAGCCGAACGCCGCCCCGACCTTGTGCGCCCCGGTG
>CBDUAS010000442.1:0-3879 GCA_965365185.1 uncultured bacterium
ACCCCGACACGGACCGTCAGCGAATCCAAGCTTTCGAAAAGGCGAAACGCGATCGAGCAGCTCGGGAGGCCGTCCCAGACGGTCATATCGTCAGCGCTGGCAGCAACGACGAGCTGTCCATCAACAATATTTCGCGGCCAGATAAGCCCGCACGCCTTCGCGCACCGTCTCCGATGTCCTCCGATCCCGGGCTGTCTGGGCCGCTTCGCCCCCGGCTGGTGGCGTACGCGGCATGGTCGGCGTCGTCGTGCTGGAAGGGGATCGAGGCTGGAGTTGTTCGTTGAGACTTCTACGCTTCGACCTCGCCGCAGGACTCGATCACGACCTCCGCGCTCGTGGCGCCGTTCTGGCTTCCAACCGCTTCGATCGCGCGTACGACATCCATGCCGTCGCTGACGGCGCCGAATACGCAGTGCTTGCCGTCGAGCCATGGGGTCTCGGCCGTGCACAGAAAGAACTGCGAGCCGTTCGTGTTCGGTCCCGCGTTGGCCATCGACAGGACGCCCGGGCTGCTGTGTTTGAGCTCGAAGTTCTCGTCCTCGAAGCGATCGCCGTAGATCGATTTGCCGCCCGTTCCGTTGCCACGGGTGAAGTCGCCCCCCTGGCACATGAAGCCGGGAATCACCCGATGGAACTTCGAGCCGGCGTAGCCGTAGCCCTTCTCGCCGGTGCACAGCGCGCGGAAGTTCTCGGAGGTCTTGGGCGTTGCGCCCGAGAGCTCCATGGTGATCCGGCCGGCCTTCTCGCCGCCGATGGTGATGTCGAAATAAACGGTCGCGTAGACGCTCATCGCTCATTGCCCTGGTCAGAAATCGGAAGTCCAGCGCCCATCATGACACGGTTCGTCCCCTCTGCAGGAACTGGCCTCGGAACGGACGCTACGTCCACCGGAGGCCGATGAGCCGATTTCGTCTGGCTTCCGGTATCCCTGAACAGAGTCGCGACCGAAGGCCGGTCCGCGACGATCGACAACGACAAGAGGAGGAAACCCGAGATGAGCAACGCAACCACGACCCAGGCGGTGGACAACGGCGTCAACGTAGAGGCTCTGCTGGGCGCGCGTGAGGCGCTGACCGAGGCCCCTGAGGCCGCGCAGTTTACTTGGCGAGCCACCACCAGTTGGATCAAGGGCACGCACTCGCGGTCCTCGGTTCAGAGCTTCTTCGGCCTCGGCGAGGAGCAGTCGCACCGGAACGAGTACACATTCGAAGCCGATCACCCCGAGGTCTTCGCGGCCGACGACAACGGCGCGACGCCGGTCGAGATCGTCCTTTCGGCGCTCGGCGCCTGCCTGACCGCGGGTGTCGCTTCCGTGGCGCAGAACCGCGGCATCCAGCTCCGCTCGGTAAAGGCGACCATCGAGGGCGGCATGGACCTGTACGGCATCCTCGGCATCGACGCCGACGTGCGCAACGGGTTCGACGGCATCAAGGTCACGTACGAGATCGACGCGGACGCGACCGATGACGAGATCCGCGCGGTCGTGGCGCAGTCGCAGAAGCGTTCCGCCGTCTACGACGCGATCACCAACCCGACGCAGGTGAGGGTCGAAGTCAAGTGAAAGCGTTCAGCACGTCACGGCACTGAGCACGTAACAGCATCGACCAGGTAGCGGCATCCCCAGACGAGAGGAGTCGAGCGGTGCGTACGACAGTCGTCATCATCGGCGCGGGACACGCCGGGCTGGCCATGAGCCGCTGCCTCACCGAACGTTCCGTGGACCACGTGGTCCTGGAGCGCGGTGAGGTGGCGAACTCCTGGCGGACCGAGCGGTGGGATTCGCTTCGGCTGCTCACGCCGAACTGGCAGAGCCGCTTGCCCGCGTATGGCTACACGGGAGGCGATCCGGACGGTTACCGCTCGATGCTGGAAACCGTCCGTTACATCGAAGGATACGCGCAGGCGATCGAGGCGCCGGTCCATACGGGTACTCGCGTTGTGTCGGTGCGGGCCTCGAACGGTGGTTACACCGTCTTCACGGACCGTGGCATCTGGAATTGCGAAGCGGTGGTCGTGGCCACCGGAGCCTGCAACATCCCTGTCGTTCCGAAGCTGGCCGAAGCCGTACCGGGTGCAGTGCGGACGTTCACGCCGTTTCAGTACAAGAAACCCGGCGAGCTCGACTCCGGCGGGGTGCTCGTCATTGGGGCATCGGCGACGGGCGTGCAGATCGCCGAGGAGATCCGGCGGTCCGGCCGCGACGTGGCGCTTTCGGTAGGAGAGCACGTCCGCGTTCCGCGGATGTACCGCGGCCGTGACATCCAGTGGTGGATGGATGGGTCGGGCGTTCTCGGTGAGTCCTACCGGGAGGTCGACAACGTCGAGCGGGCGCGCAACCTGCCCTCGCTGCAGCTCATGGGCTCAAACGACCGCAGGAACGTCGACCTGAACGCGCTCACCGACCAGGGCGTACAGCTCGTCGGGCGGCTCGCGGGCATCCGCGACGGCCAGGCGCAGTTCTCCGGGTCGCTCGCCAACATGGTGGCTCTCGCCGACCTGAAGATGAACCGGCTGCTCGATCACATCGACGAGTGGGCGGTGGAAAGCGGCGTGACCGACGAGGTCCCGGCCCCGCACCGCTTCGAGCCTACCCGCGTCGACGAGCGGTCGAAGCTCAGCCTCGACCTCACCGACGGATCGATCAAGACGATCGTGTGGGCGACGGGCTTCCGGCCCGACCACTCGTGGCTGGACGTGCCCGTCTTCGACCGCCGCGGCCGCATCGAGCACGACGGCGGCGTGGTGAAGGCGACCGGGCTCTACCTGATCGGCATGCCGATGCTGCGGACGCGCCGGTCGAGCCTGATCGACGGGGCGGGCGACGACGCCCGCGCGCTCAGCGCGCACCTGATGGGTGTGCTCAACGGCAGCTCTTTGCGGCGGACACGCGTCGCCGTCTGAGGAAGATCCCATGACCACGTTGAAGGATCCCATGATCAAGTTGGAGATTCCGACGACCGCAAGACCCACCGACCGATACGACGTCGTCATCGCGGGCGCTCGCTGCGCGGGTGCATCGACAGCCATGCTGCTCGCCCAGAAAGGTCTGCGGGTGCTGGTCGTGGACCCCGCGAGGGAGGGAAGTGACACGCTCTCGACGCACGCGATGATGCGGGGCGGAGTCCTGCAGTTGCATCGCTGGGGCCTGCTCGACCGGGTCCGCGGGTCGGGCGCGCCCGCCATCCGGCGAACGACGTTCTACTACGGGGACGAGATCCTGCCGGTCGAGATCAAGCCGAAGGACGGAGTCGAGGCGCTCTACGCGCCGCGCCGGACCGTGCTCGACAGCGTGCTGGTGCGCGGCGCCCGGGAAGCCGGGGCAGACGTGCGGTACGGGCACACGCTCGTCGACGTCGTCTTCGACAGCCAGGGCCGTGTCACAGGAGCCGTCGTTGCCGACCCCGAGCGGCGCACGCGAAAGATCGCGGCCGAGCTGGTGATCGGTGCGGACGGAGTCCGCTCCAAGGTCGCCGGTCTGGTGGGGGCGCAGAAGCATTACGAAGCCCGCCACGCCCTGTGTTCGATCTACGGCTACGTCGAGGGCCATCCGTTCGACGGCTATCACTGGTACTGGGGCGAAGGCGCGGCGGCGGGAGCGATTCCGACCAACGACGCGACCTGTGTGTTCGCCGGCGTGCCCCGCTCGAAGGTCGCCGATGTCCGCGGCGACCGGCTCCCCGAGGTCTACCTCGAGGGCCTTCGTGCCGCATCTTCGGACCTGGAGACACTTGTCACGGCCGCGGGCGTGCCGGCCAAGCTACGGGCCTTCCCGGGCGTACCCTCCTACCTGCGAGAGTCGGTGGGGCCGGGGTGGGCCCTGGTCGGCGACGCCGGCTACTTCCGCGATCCGATCACGGCCCACGGCATGACGGACGCGCT
>CBDUAS010000443.1:0-3857 GCA_965365185.1 uncultured bacterium
TCTTCTCGCCCGGAGCTTTCACATAGTCGAGCATGATCGCTTCGGCGGCGATAAACTCGTCGGAGATGTCCGCGACTTCGCTGGCAATCTCCGGCGGGATGTTCGTCACGCCGTTCGCGTCGCCGTGCAGCCCTCACCCACGGGTACTGCAGACGCCGTCTCCGCCGGCATCGCCGGGCTCCCCGATCCCAACGGCCGGTTGCTGGTTATCAACGGCGACTGCCCGGCGGTTCGCACCTCGACACTGGCGTTCTTGGTGGCGGAGTCGGCAGGCTCAGCGGCTGCGGTGCTCACCACCGCGCCGGCCGACCCGACGGGCAGCGGCCGCGTTCTGCGCGACGAGAAGGGCAACTTCTGCGGCGTGGTCGAGGAATCCGACGTGCAGGGCGATGCACGAAGGTTCGAAGAGGTCAACGGGGGTGTCTATTGCTTCGACATCGACAGCGTGGTCGAGGCGCTGGGTCGCGTCGATGCGGACAACTCCCAGTCGGAGCGCTACCTGACCCAGGTGTTCGAGCTGCTGGCCGCCGGCGGCGCCCCGGTGCTCGCCCTGCCCTACCCGCATCCCGAAGAGCTGTACGGCGTCAACTCGCGCGCCGAGTTGGCCCGTGCCGAGCGTCTGTTGAGACGTCGCAAGCTCGACGACCTGATGGACAGCGGCGTGACCTTGCGCGACCCCGATTCCACATACGTCGACGTCGACGTCCGGGTCGGCAGCGACACCACGCTGCACGCGAACGTGACGCTGGAGAAGGATACGTGCATCGGTAGCGGGTGCGAGATCCGCTCCCACGTGCGCGTAACGGCCAGCCGTATCGGCGACGACGTCAACGTTCTCGACGGCTCGGTCATCGAAGAGAGCTCGGTGGCGAGGGGCGCGAATCTCGGCCCCTACGCGCGCCTGCGCCCGGGCTCCGACATCGGCGAAGGGGCCAAGGTGGGCAACTTCGTCGAGACCAAGGCGACCCGTCTGGGCGCCAACAGCAAGGCCAGCCATTTGAGCTATCTTGGCAACGCCCGCATCGGCGACAATGTGAACATCGGCGCCGGCACCATCACCTGCAATTACGACGGCGCCAAGAAATACGAGACCGTGATCGAGGACGGCGCCTTCATCGGTAGCAACACGGCGCTCGTGGCGCCCGTGCGCGTGGGTAGGAACGCCTACGTGGGCGCCGGTTCGACGATCACCGAAGACGTTCCGGATCGCGCCCTCGGGCTCGCGCGCGGCCGGCAGGTCAACAAAGAGGGCTGGGCCGGGAAGAAGGACTGACGCTGATGTGCGGAATCATCGGCTACGTGGGCAACAGGCCCGCCGTACCGATCCTCGTCAACGGGCTGAAGCAGCTCGAATACCGCGGCTACGACTCCGCCGGGATCGCCGTGGTCAACGGCAACGGCAGCCTGGACGTGCGCCGCGCGGCGGGAAAGCTCGTCAACCTCGAGAACGTCCTTCTGGAGCGGCCGCTCGAGGGCTCGTTCGGTGTCGGCCACACCCGTTGGGCGACGCACGGTGCTCCCAACGAGGAAAACGCTCACCCGCACCGCGATACCTCGGGAAGGATCGTCGTCGTACACAACGGCATCATCGAAAACTACCTGTCGCTGCGGGAGCAACTCACCGAGGCCGGCCACACCTTCGCGACCGACACCGACACCGAGACCATCGTGCACCTCATCGCGCATCACTTCGAGGGCGACCTGGAGACGGCGGTGCGACGCACGCTCGGCGAGATCGAGGGCATATACGCCATCGCCGCGATGGCCGTCGACGACCCGCAGAAGATCGTTGCGGCGCGGCACGGGCCGCCGCTGATCATCGGCTTGGGTGAAGGTCAGCAGTTCGTCGCTTCGGACGTGACGCCGATCCTGGTGCACTCGCGAAGCGTCGTCTTTCTCGACGATGGGCAGCTCGCTGTCGTCACGCCGGAGGGCGTGCGCGTCAGCGACCTGGCGGGGAATCCGGTGGAGATGGCGCCCCAGCAGATCACCTGGGACCCGGTGACGGCGCAGAAGGGCGGCTACCGGCATTTCATGCTCAAGGAGATCCACGAGCAGCCGGAAGCAGTTCGCGACACCCTCGTTGGCCGCCTCGAGCGCTCCGCCGGCACGGTTGATCTTCCGGAGCTGCAGATCGGTGACAGGCCACTCGATGAAGACGCGGCGCGCCGCCTCTCCAAGCTCTTCGTGCTCGCTTGTGGCACCTCCTGGCACGCCGGCCTGGTGGGCAAGTTCTGGATCGAGAATCTCGCCGGTCTTCCCGTCGAGGTCGACTACGGCAGCGAGTTCCGCTATCGCGACCCACTTGTCCCGGAAGGTTCGGTGGCTCTGTCGATCACGCAGTCCGGAGAAACGGCCGACACGCTCGCCGCGATGCGCGAAGCGCAAGAAAAGGGCGCCGCCCTGTGGACGATCTGCAATGTCGTGGGATCGATGGCAACGCGACTTGCAGACGGCGTCATCCATACGCATGCCGGTCCCGAAATCGGTGTCGCCTCGACCAAGGCATTCACCACGCAGCTTTCGTGCCTCTACCTGCTGGCCCTGCGGTTGGCTCAGCTCCGCGGCACCCTGCCGGGCAGCGAGATCCGGCGGCGGATGGAGGAGCTGGCCCGGATCCCGAAGGCCATCGAGCGCGTCTTGCGCAACGAGACCTACCTGGTGCCGCTGGCACGCGAGTTGTCGGATCGGCACAATTTCCTCTACCTGGGCCGCGGCCTCCTGTATCCCATCGCTCTGGAAGGGGCTCTGAAGCTCAAGGAGATCTCCTACATTCATGCCGAGGGATACCCGGCCGGCGAGATGAAGCACGGTCCGATCGCGCTCATCGAGCAGAACCTCCCCGTGCTCGGCGTGGCCCCGGCAGGCCCGTGGTACGACAAGATGTTCAGCAACTTGCAGGAAGCCCGCGCCCGGCAGGGTTACCTCATCGCGCTCGTCACCGAGGGCGACGAGAGGCTGGCGAAGATCGCCGATGCCGTGATCGTGGTGCCCCGTTGCGCCCCCGAGCTGACACCGATCATCACATCGGTTCCGCTGCAGCAACTCGCCTACCACATCGCCGTACAGCGCGGCTGTGACGTCGATCAGCCGCGAAACCTGGCCAAGAGCGTCACGGTAGAGTAAGCGGGTGAGCCACCCGTTGACGCCGAGTTTGTTCGATTCGTTCGAGAATCCCGAGGACCCGGGCGACGAGCCCTCTGCCGGCGAGCGAAAGGAATCGTCCGCCCCGCCCCGGTCCTTTCTCGACGCCCTCAACGAGCGACAACACCAGGCGGTCACGCATGGCGGAAGCCACTGCCTGGTGCTCGCCGGCGCCGGTTCCGGGAAGACCCGCGTGCTCACCCATCGCATCGCCTGGCTCGTCTCCGAGCGCGGCGTCGATCCTTCGCGCATCTGCGCCGTGACCTTCACCAACAAAGCCGCCGCTGAGATGCGCTCGCGCGTTCGCCGGCTGATCGGAACCCGCGGCAACGAAGTCTGGCTGTCGACATTCCACGCCATGGGCTTGCGCCTGCTGCGGGAATGGTCGGAGAGCAGGCCCGCCGACCACGGCCCGGCATCGTCGGGCATCGCCGCGGCGCCTCACGGCGCCGATCTCACGTCGGCGGCCTGGCTGCCGCCGGCCGGTTTCCCGGTCTACAACCGTGACGCAGCGCTCTCCGTCTGGCGACGCTGCCAGAGCGAGCTGCGCATCAGCCCGCGGGACTACGACCCGGGTCGGCTGTTCGGCCGTTGCAGCAACGCCGTCAGCAGGCTCGAGGACCCGGCCTCTTGGGACGCCGAGAACCAGAGCTGGGAGCGCCGGCTCACCGGCCGCGTTTGGAAGCGTTACCGCGCCGCCATGCGGGCCGGAA
>CBDUAS010000444.1:0-3845 GCA_965365185.1 uncultured bacterium
CCCGCCGATCGTCTTGGACGCGGCGCACAACCCGGCGGCGGCACACGCGCTCGCGGCCTATCTGTGGGAGCTGCGCCGACGGCGGGCGTTCGACCGCATGCACCTGGTATTCGGCACCCTGTCCGACAAGGACAGCGAAGGCATCGCCGAAGCGATCTACCCGCTTGCCGACAATCTCATCGTCACCCAGGCTCCCTCGCCCCGGGCGACGCCGGCCGACGAGTTGCTCGAGCTCGGCTCGACGCCAACGCAGCGTCAGGCGGTGGTGGATCCGACCGAGGCCATCGGGGCGGCACGGCGTGCCGCCGCGCACGAGGACCTCATCTGCGTCTGCGGCTCCACCTACTTGATCGGCGCGGTGCGCCCACTCCTGATGGAGACTTGATGTAGAGTAGCCGGACTGACCGTCCGCCCGGGAACCGATGGGACTCCGCGTACCGACCATGTCCTTTGCGATGCGGCGAGCCGCCGTGAAGACCGCCCACGCGCTGGGCGCCGGGCTGCCGCTCGCGGCCGCACTCGCGTTCGTGCTCGCGCCCGCGGCGACGGCGATCGCCCAGGAGCAGCAAGACCAGCAGCAGATGCTGCCCTTCGACATTCCGGGGCTGCAGCAGGTGGGCTTCGACGACGTCGCCTTCAACGCCGACGGCTCGTGGGTCTTGAGCGGCTACGTCGATATCGACGGCGGCGCCCAGTTCCGGCTGCAGGCCGACGAGGTGGTGGTCACACCGCCTCAGGACCCGGACGCGGCGGACGCCGACTGGCATTTCGTCGCCACCGGCAACGTCACCTTCGAGGCCGGTGAGATCGTCCTGAACGGCAGCCGCCTCTCGGGAAACCTGCTCGCCGGTACCGGCGAAATCGAAAACGCCGTCGGCGTGGGACCCGGCGGCGTTTACTTCCGCGGCGACAGCATCGCGCAAATCGAACCCGGCGTCTATCACATCGAGAAGGGCGTGGTCACGCCGTGTACGCAGACTCTGCCCATCTGGGAGTTCTCGGCCTCGTCGTTCAACCTGCACACCGACGACCACGTGACCATGAAGGTCCCGGTGTTCAAGCTCAAGGGCGTGCCGGTGTTCGTGCTGCCGGCACTGTATTGGCCGATCGACGAGGACCGCCGTTCTTCCGGGCTGCTGCTCCCCAGCATCGGCACCTCCTCGCGCAAGGGTTTCACCTACAGCCAGCCGGTATTCTGGGCCATCAACCGCAGCATGGACGCCACCTTCAACTACGACTACTACGGCAATATCGGCTCGGGGGTCGGGGCCGAATACCGCCATCGGATCACGGAGTCGGCGTCGGGAAACGCGCGTTTCTTCTGGCTGCAGGGTTCGGACTTCACCCCCGAAGAGATCGCCGCGGGAGCCGAGCAGGTCCGCGGCGGCTGGACCCTCGACGGCTCCCACCTGCATGGCCTCGGTCGCGGCTGGCGGGTCAACGCCAACGCCAGCTTCTTCTCCAGCAAGGAGTTCATCCAGTCGTTCGAGGACAACTTCAACCGCTTCCTGCGGCGGAACTCCTCGGTCGGCGTGTTCGTGACCCGTTCGTGGAGTAGCTACACGCTGAACCTCGTCGGCGATCACAACGAGACCTATTTCGGCAACACCAGCTCGGTCGTGCGCCGCCGCGTGCCGGAGGTCGAGTTTCGCATCCGCCGCCGGCCCATTGCCGAGCCGCTGTATTTCACCTTAGAGGGATCGTACGCGGGCCTGCTGCGCGAGGAACGCGACGCCAGCGCAGACACCACGGGGGGTCGCTATCAGCGCATGGACGCCTTCCCCGAAGTATCGCTGGCCTTCTCGCAGATTCCCTGGTTGACCTTCAGCCCCTTCCTCGCCTGGCGGTCCACCTACTACAGCCAACGTGAAATCGGCGAAGCCGAGTTCGAAGCGGACCCGATCTTCCGCAACGTCTACGAAACCGGCATTCAGGTTATCGGCCCCAGCATATTCCGCATCTTCGACACCCCCACCAGCGAGTACTCGCCCCGCTACAAGCACGTCCTCGAGCCGCGCTTCACCTGGGGACGGCTCAAACAGCTCGATCAACTCGGCTTCACCAACAACCAGATCATCCAATTCGACGAGATCGATCGTTTCGGCGGCGATCGTCACTTCGCCCGCGCCTCGCTCACCAACCGGTTTCTGGCGAAGCGCTTCAACAACCCGAATGACGAGCAGCGTTCCGTCTGGGAGGTGTTCGCCGTCGAGCTGGCGCGCGACTTCGACCTGCGGGAGACGGCCCCCAACGTGGACTTTCCGCGCATCCCGCTGCCGTGGTCGCTGTCCGGGCGTTTCACCCCGACGCCGGCCGTCAACCTCGGCGGCAGCGTGCGCTTCACCCGCGAGTGGAAGCCCGGCGGCTTCACCCTCAACGGGAGCATGCAGTCCAGTAATGGGTACGCCAACATCACCTGGTTCCGCAACGCCTTGACCTTCCCCAGCGAGGACGATCCCACGATCGTCGACGTGGAGGCCTCCGACCGCCTCAGCGGCAGCGGCCGCGTGAATCTGTTTCGCTCCCTGGTGACGGTCAACGGCAACCTGACCTGGGATGTGTCGGAGGGCCTGCTCCAGGCCTACATGATCGGCGCGACCTGGAACACGCAGTGCTGCTCGATCGGTGGCCAGCTGGCGCAAAACACGTTCTCCTTCCGCAACGACATCCAGTTCTCCGTGCTCGTCGAGCTGCTCAACGTCGGATCGCTGGGCTTCGGTAGCGAGAATCGCTGACCCACCCATGAAAGGACTGATCCTCTCCGGCGGCTCCGGCACGCGCCTGCGACCCTTGACGTACACCTCGGCCAAGCAGCTCATCCCCGTCGCCAACAAGCCGGTGCTTTTCTACGGCATCGAGCATCTGGTGGAGGCCGGGGTCACGGACATCGGCATTGTCGTCGGCGACACCGCCGCTGAAATCGAGGCCGCCGTCGGCGACGGCTCGCGCTGGGGAGCTCGGACCACCTATATTCGCCAGGAGGCGCCGCTCGGCCTGGCGCACGCGGTGAAGATCTCGCGGGCCTTTCTGGGCGACGAGCCGTTCATCATGTATCTGGGTGACAACATCCTCCGGGATGGCGTTCAGGAGTTCGTCGATGCCTTCGACGGCGACTCGGCCAGCGCGCAGATACTGGCGGCACAGGTTCCCGAACCTGAGCGATTCGGCGTCATCGAGCTTGCCGGCGACCGTGTCGTGCGCGTCGTCGAAAAGCCGGCGGACCCACCCTCGGATCTGGCGCTCGTGGGCGTTTATCTCTTTGACGCCAACGTCTTCGACGCCATCGAGCGGCTGGTGCCCTCGGCACGCGGTGAGCTGGAGATCACCGAGGCCATCCAGACGCTGATCGACGACGGCCGCACCGTGCATTGGAAGAAGGTACGCGGCTGGTGGAAAGACACCGGTCACCTCGACGACCTGTTGGAGGCAAATCGCGTGGTGCTCTCGAGCATGGCCCGCCGCATCGAGACACCCGTCGACGACTCCTCCAAGGTCGAGGGGGATGTCGTCATCGAGGCCGGTGCCGCCGTTGCACGCAGCACCATCCGTGGGCCGGCGATCATCGGCCCGGATTGTCGGCTCGACGGCGCCTACATCGGACCCTACACGTCGCTGGCACGCGACGTGGCGGTCGTCCGTGCCGAGCTCGAACACTGCATCGTGCTGCGCGGGGCACGGATCGAGAACCTCGCCAAACGCATCGACGCCAGCCTCATCGGCCGCGACGCTCAGGTTGATGACTCCACCAGGACTGGTCAGCTCGGCATCAGCCTGGATCTCTATTCGAATATCACCTTCGAACACATCATCGGTCCCGCCCACACCCTCCTCGCCGACGTCGGCGG
>CBDUAS010000445.1:0-3837 GCA_965365185.1 uncultured bacterium
CTGTACGACAAGACCGAAGCGGTTGCACAAGCACAAGCCGCGCGCGTCGTGCTCAGCGGCCCGGCTGGTGGCGTGGTCGGCGCTTTTGACCTGGCAAAGCAGGCCACCGGGAATGAGCAGCCCGGCATCATCACCTTCGACATGGGCGGTACCAGCACGGACGTGTGTCTTTGCCCCGGCAAGCTTTCACGCACCCAGGAGGCGTTCATCGGTGAGTTGCCGATCCGTCTCCCGGTGATCGACATCCATACCGTCGGCGCCGGCGGTGGCTCGATCGCCTACCGGGACGAGGGTGGCTCTTTGCGCGTCGGACCACGGAGCGCCGGCGCCGAGCCGGGCCCGATCGCGTATGGCCGCGGCGGCGACGCGGTCACGGTAACCGATGCCAACTTGTACCTCGGCCGCCTGTCCGCGGATAACTTCCTCGGCGGCGCCCAGCCCCTGGCGGAGGCCGCATGCCGCGCCGGCGTCGACCAGTTGGCGGCGGCTTTCGACCTTCCGCCGGAGGAGATCGCCGCCGGCGTGCTGCGCGTGGCCAATGCGACGATGGAACGCGCCGTCCGCGTCATCTCCCTGGAGCGTGGGTTCGACCCGCGCGATTTCACTTTGGTGTGCTTCGGTGGCGCCGGCGCCATGCACGCCGCAGACCTGGCACGTAGTCTCGGCATTCCGCGCGTTCTCGTGCCGCGCGCCGCTGGGACCCTGTCGGCGCTGGGAATGCTGCTCGCCGACTACGTTCGCGACTACTCGCAAACGCTGCTGCTGCCCAGCGATCGCTGCACGGCGGAGAGCCTGGAGGCGCCGCTGCGGACCCTGGAGGAGCGGGCTCGCGCCGATTTCGCGGCGGAAGGAGGCGCCGCGCTGTACGGCGAGCACGCTGTTTCCTCGCGATTCGAAGCGCAACGGCCGCCGAACGGGAAGACACGGCTCGTAGTCGAGCGCAGCCTCGACCTGCGTTACCGCGGCCAGGGCTACGAGCTCAACGTGCCTTTCGACGGCGACTTCGCCGCCGCCTTCCACGCAGCGCACGAGAGGCGTTACGGCTACGCCGACCCGCAACGGCCGACGGAGGTGGTGAACGTGCGCATCCGCGCCATTGGTGCCGCCCCTCACGTCGAGCTGCCGCGAGCGCCTCTGCAGGGTGAAGATTCCACAGCCGCGGTGATCGGCACGCAGCCGATGTTCGCTGCCGGGGGGAGGCATCAGGCGAGGCTCATTGACCGCGACCGCCTGCGCCCCGGCAATCGCTTCGAGGGCCCCGCGCTCGTGGTCGAGTACAGCACCACCACCGTGGTGCCGCCCGACCTGTGCGGGCGGGTCGACGAATGGTTCAACCTCGTCTTGGAGCCGCGGGGGGATCGATGAGCGCATGGGACCCGATCACGCTCGAGGTGTTCCGAAACCTCTTCTACTCGGTCGCCGAGGAGATGGGGGTGACCCTTTGCCGAACGTCGTTTTCGCCCAACATCAAGGAGCGACGCGACTATTCCTGCGCCATCTTCGACGGCAAGGGACGGATGGTGGCGCAAGGTGAGCACATGCCGGTGCACCTCGGGTCGATGCCGTTGTCGGTGGAGGCTGCCATCGAGCACACTCACATGGGGCCGGGCGACATGGTCGCGGTCAACGATCCGTTTCGCGGCGGCACTCACCTGCCCGACATCACCATCGTTCAGCCGGTGTTCCTCGAGGGCCATGCTGACGCCAGCTACTACGTCGCCAACCGCGCCCATCATTCCGACGTCGGCGGCGTCACGCCCGGCTCGATGCCCCTGTCGCGGTCGATCTACCAGGAAGGCATCCGCATCCCTCCAGTTCACCTGGTACGCGGCGGCGAGGTGGTACCGGACGTTCTCGCGCTGATCCTGTCCAACGTGCGCACGCCGCGCGAGCGCGAGGGCGACCTGACGGCGCAGATCGCGTCGAACCGTACCGGCGAACGACGCCTCATTGCCCTGTCGGGGAAATACGGCGTCGACGCGGTCACCGACTACATGGGTTGGTTGCAGGATTACGCCGAGCGCATGACGCGGGAGGCGATCCGCGGGATTCCCGATGGCAGCTACCACTTCGAAGACTGCATGGACGATGACGGGCTTGGCACCGGACCCGTCCCGATCGTGGTGACGATCACTGTCGAGGGTGAGCAGGCAACGGTCGACTTCACCGGAACTGCTCCGCAGGTCGCCGGCAGCATCAACGCCATCCGCGCCATCACGTTGTCGGCAGTGATGTACTGCTTTCGCGTCATCGTGCCCTTTGCCGTTCCCTCAAACCACGGAACAATCCGCCCACTCCGGCTCATCGTCCCCGAGGGCACCGTGGTCAACGCGCTGCCGCCCGCCGCCGTCGCCGGGGGCAACGTCGAGACCTCACAGCGCATTGTCGACGTTGTCCTCGGCGCCCTGGCCCAGGCGATCCCCGACATCATCCCGGCGGCCTCCTACGGCACCATGACAAATCTCACGATCGGCGGAGTCGACCCGCGCACCGGCGAGCCCTTCGCCTATTACGAGACCACCGCGGGCGGCATGGGTGCACGGCCAACCGCGAACGGCCTGCATGCAACGCACTGCCACATGACGAACAGCCTCAACACGCCGATCGAGGCGCTCGAGCATGCGTATCCGTACATCGTGCGGCGATACGAGATCCGCCGGGGCTCCGGTGGGCACGGGCGGTTCGACGGTGGCGACGGCATCCGTCGCGAGATCGAGCTTTGCTGCGACGGAGAAATCACCGTGCTCTCGGATCGAAGGGTGCTCCAGCCTTACGGCTTGCACGGCGGGAAGCCCGGAAAACGGGGCCGAAACCTCCTTTGCCGGACGGCAGAAGACGGAAGACGGACGGAAGAGGAGGTTCCCGGGAAGGTAAGCGTCGCGGTCGAGGCAGGGACCTCCATTCGCATCGAGACACCCGGTGGGGGCGGCTGGGGCAAACCGAGTGACGGATCCGGCCGGTCAGACTGAAGTCAACCCGTACCACAGCCCGGCCAGGAGCATTGTGACCCCCGGAAAGAACCGCGTCGCCACAAGCAGCGAGAAGAACAGGAGAGGTGCGTCGGTGCGGACGACGGCGGCCCGCTTGCCTCGTATCCTTCCCTGCAGCAGCTCCTCGACGCCCCAGAGAATCAGCGCACCGCCGAGAGCGGCTCCGAAAATGCCCGCCGCGTGGCGCTGGAAATTGAGGTCTGTTGCCGCCGTGAAAACATAGGCCGCCGCTACGGCGAGGCCCATGAGGAGCCAAGGCAACCGTCGCGACCACCGCCGCAAGGCCTTTTCCGGGCGCCGGGTCAAGAGGCTCTGCCGGTGACGATGTGCGCCGGTGAATCGAACACCAACTGCCCGTCTCCGGTCACAAAACCGGCAAGAGCCTCCTCGGCCGCGACGAGAACTCGCTCGATGACGGCCTCCTCGAGGTGGACCTCCATGACCGGGAGCCAGCCGCGCAAGTCCGCCTCGATCATGGAGCGCAGGGACGGAAAGCGGGCCCGACCCTTGATGGTCGTAACGTCGACCGCGCGAGCCCCCGCGGATTCGAAGAGGCGGACGAGCGCGTCGGCGTCGCCGAGCGCGAACGGCGCGCGTAACGCCTCCGCCGCAGCTGCACCGGCAACCCGTTCGAGCAACTCGACCTCGATGGGATACACGGGAGACGCTTCGAGATCGTCCCACACGGCGACGGCACATCGTCGGCCGGATCGCAGCACACGCAGCATCTCGCCCACCGCCCGCGTGGGATCAGGAAAGAACATGAGGCCGAACTGGCTGACGACGGTGTCGAAGGCGTCGTCGTTGAACGGCAGGTCGGTGGCATCAGAATGGTGCCAGGCGGCGG
>CBDUAS010000446.1:0-3832 GCA_965365185.1 uncultured bacterium
CAAGTACGGCCTCGAGGTGCGGCCGGTGATCGCGCCGGCCGACGGCGAAGCGCCGGAGTGGGTCGGGGACGCGGACGCCATGCGAGAGGCCGCCCCGATCTACGGCTCATTGATGGACAACTGCGGTGCCTATGCCGGGATGAGCTCGCAGGAGGGGCAGTCGCGCATGGTTGCCGACGCCGAGGTCGGTGGTTTCGGCTCCGCCGCAGTGGACTACAAGATCAAGGACTGGGGGGTATCCCGGCAACGCTACTGGGGGACGCCGATCCCGATCATCCATTGCGATACCTGCGGCGTGGTGCCGGTCCCCGACGAGGACCTCCCGGTGGTTCTTCCGGAGGAGGTTGAGCTATCCGGCGAGGGCGGCTCGCCGTTGGCGCGCGTGGAGTCGTTCGTCCATGTCGATTGCCCGAAGTGCGGCGCTGCGGCGCGCCGCGAGACCGACACCATGGACACGTTCGTCGACTCCTCCTGGTACTACCTCCGCTATTTGTCACCGCGGGACGCGGAGGCACCCTTCCAGCGATCGGCGGCCGAGTATTGGCTCCCCGTGAACATCTACATCGGTGGGATCACACACGCCGTCTTGCACCTGCTGTACTTCCGCTTCTTCTGCAAGGCGATGGCCGATCTCGGGCTTCTCGAGGTGCGCGAGCCCGTGCGCCGGCTTCTCACCCAGGGGATGGTGCTGATGGGCGGCTCGGCGATGTCGAAGTCGCGCGGAAACGTCGTGGACCCGCAGCACATGGTGACGCGCTATGGGGCCGACGCGACCCGCATCTTCGTCCTGTTTGCGGCTCCGCCGGAGCGCGATTTCGAGTGGGCCGAAGGCGGAATCGAAGGCTGCGCTCGTTTTCTCAGCCGCATATGGTCGATGATCACGGCGGCCCAGAAGGACTTGCAGGGCGTCGCCGGAGACGGCGAGGCGGGAGCTCTCCCGGAGGTGTTGGCGAGCCTGCATCGCAAGGCACACGGCACGACCCGACGCGTAACCGAGGAGATCGACAGCCGTCTCCACTTCAACACGGCCGTGGCCGCTCTCATGGAGCTGCTCAACGAGTGCCAGGATGCACTCGCGCAGTCGCCGGTAGCGGACGCGGGCGAGCATGCCTGGGTCTATCGCGATACCTTCGATCGCTTGCTGGCGCTGTTGTCGCCGTTCGCGCCGCACGTGACACAGGAGCTTTGGGAAGTGCTCGGCCACGCCGGGTACATCGTCGATCACCCCTGGCCGTCGTACGATCCCGCGGTGCTCGAAGCCGAGACGGTGCGTTTGGCCGTGCAGGTGGACGGCAGGCTCCGGGGGACCATCGACGTCTCCGCCGATCTGACAGATGAGGAGTCTCTGCTACAAGTGGCGGCCCAGGAAGCGAACGTTGCCCGACATCTGGAGGGACGAACCTTGGTCCGTACTGTTGTGGTTCCCGGCAAGATCATCAGCCTGATCACGTCATGAGCTCCACCGACAGCAGCCCGCGCGGACGCAGGTCGGCAGGGCCGACGCAGCGCCGGCACGCCGTCTGTGGACAATCTCGCCGGGCTCACGCGGGCCCGCTGCTTTTCGCGCTGTGCGTCCTCCTGTGCTCGCAGGGCTGCGGCTACGCGCTCGTCGGCACCGGTTCGTTTCTCCCCGAGTACATCCGCACGGTGGCCATTCCGACGTTTACCAACAACACGCCCCGTTTCGAGGTCGAGGTGCGCATCACCGACGCGGTGACCCGGGAGTTCATCTCTCGCGGCGATTTCAGCGTCGTTGCGGACCCCCAGGGGGCTGACGCGGAGCTGACCGGCACCATCACGGCCTTCAACGTGACGCCCATCGGCATCGGCGCCGAGGGAGAGGCGACAAACTACCTGGTGCAGATCCGCGCGCAGGTGAATTTCCGCGACCTCGTGGAGAACCGCGTGCTGTTCTCGAACAACTCCTTCCTGTTTCGTCAGCAGTTCGAGCTGGAAGCGGATCCCACCGCCTTCTTCGACGTCAGCAACGTCGCCGTCGACGACATCGCCCTCGAGTTCGCCCGCTCGGTGGTTGCAAGCATTCTCGAAGGATTCTGAGGTGGCCCGGCGCCGGGCACGTAGCAGCGGGCTCACCCTGGCGCAGCTTACCCGGAACCTGGAGCGCGGCACCATCTCGCCGGTCTACCTGGTCGTCGGCGAGGACGATTTCCTGCGCCGGCGGGCGGTGGAGGCCATCGTGGACGCCGTGACCGGCGACGAGGCGGACGATCCGTCCCTGGCCCTGGCGCGTGTGGACGGAGCCGGCGCGGCGCTGGGGACGATCATCGACGAAGCGCGCTCGCTGCCGCTCTTCTTGCCGGCACAGGATTCCCCCGTCCGGGTCGTTCTGGTGACCGGCTTCGATGCCGCTGACGCCGCCGACGTCGACCTTCTGGAGGGCTACCTGGAGGATCCCGTGGCGGCCACCTGTCTGGTGTTCGAGTCCGCGAAGTTGGATGCCCGCCGTGCCCCCGTCAAGCTTCTGCAAAGTCATGCCGCCAAGGTCGCCTGCGACCCTCCGACTCGGGAGAGCGACGTGCGTCGCTGGATCCAAACCGCCGCCGCCGAACGCGGCTTCGAGGTCTCCCCCGATGCGGTGGCCTATCTCCTGGAGATGATCGGCCTCGATTTGCAGCAGCTCAGCCAGGAGCTGGACAAGGTGGAGCTTTATGCGGCCGGCGGCAAGCGCCTCGAGGCGCGCGACCTGGAGCAGCTACTTGGCCGTAGCCGCGAGCATTCGGTCTTCGAGCTCACGGACGCGCTGATTGCCGGGGAGTCGGCGACGGCGCTGCGTGTGCTCAATCGCCTTCTCGATGACGGCGAGGAGCCGGTGCGGATCCTGGCGATGGTGACCTGGGTGATCCGGCAGTTGATCACCGCTCGTGACCTGGTCGGCCGAGGCTGCCCCGAGAGGGAGCTGTTGCAGCGCCTCGGCGGCCGCTACGTCGCCGCGTCCCGGGTGCGCGCGATCCTGCCGCGCGGCGACGGCTTCGACATCGATAGCGCCGCCGGCCGTTTCGCCTGCGGCCGCGTCGTCGTCTGCGCCGGGCTCGAAACCAGCGCGCTCGCGCGCCCGCTCGGGCTCGAGATTCCGTTGCACCCGCAGCGCGGGCAATTGCTGATCAGCGAACGCGTGCCGCGCTTTCTGCCCTGCGCGACGCTGCAGGTGCGGCAAACCGCCGACGGCACGCTGCAAATCGGCGACTCGCACGAGGATGCCGGGTACGACGACGCGACCACGCTGCAGGTCATCGAGCGCCTCGCCGCGCGCGCGCTGCGCATTTTCCCGCGCCTCGCCGGCGTGCGCCTGCAGCGGGCGTGGGGCGCGCTGCGCATCCTGACGCCGGACGGCACGCCGATCTACGCGCGCTCGGCGGCCTATCCCGGTGCCTGGGCGGTGACCTGCCACAGCGGCGTGACGCTCGCGGCCTGGCACGCGGCCGAGATCGCCGGCTGGATCGCCGGCGACGGCGCGCACGAGCTGATCGCCTTATTCGGCGCCGAGCGCTTCGATGTTTCGTCGGCTTGACGGCGCCGCGCCGGAGCGGGTCGAGATCGAGCTCGATGGCCGACTCGTCGAGGTGCCGGCGGATATCTCCGCGGCCGCCGCGCTGCTCTGGCTCGGCGTCGAGCCCTACCGCGCCAGCGCGCTCGGCGGCGCGGCGCGTGCACCCTATTGCATGATGGGCGCCTGTTTCGACTGCCTCGTCGAAATCGACGGCCGGCCGAACGAGCGCGCCTGCCAGGTGACGGTCGCGCCCGGCATGTGCCTGCGCCGCCAGCTCGGCGCGGGCGGTGCGCCCGGGCACGACGATGCAGGCTGAGGATTCGC
>CBDUAS010000447.1:0-3817 GCA_965365185.1 uncultured bacterium
AATCGGTTCCTGCCGTGGTCGACGCCCTGCAGCCGCTGCTCGGTGCCGGAACCGCCGTGGTCTGGGCGGTCAACGGGGTGCCGTGGTGGTATTTCTACCGACTCGAAGGGCCGTGGCGCGATCGGCGAATCGAGGCGGCAGATCCGGGTGGGGTGCAGTGGGCGGGCATCGGCCCCGAACGCGTCATCGGCTGCGTGGTGTACCCGGCGGCCGAGGTCGTCGAGCCCGGAGTCATTGCGCACATCGAAGGAGATCGCTTCAGCCTCGGCGAGCCGAGCGGCGAGAAGACCGACCGCATGCGCTCGCTCAGCACGACGCTCATCGGGGCCGGATTGCGCGCCCCGATTCGCCGGATTCGCGACGAGATCTGGCTCAAGCTCTGGGGCAACTTGGCGTTCAACCCGGTCAGTACGCTGACGCTTGCACCACTCGATGTGGTGACGACGGACGAGGGCACCCGAGACGTATGCCGGCGGATGATGCGGGAAGCGCAACAGATCGGCGAGAAGCTCGGCGCTCGTTTCGCCGTTGACGTCGACAGGCGCATCGACGGTGCCGCCGCGGTGGGGGCGCACAAGACCTCGATGCTTCAGGACCTCGAGCGGGGTCGGCCGATGGAGATCGACGCCATGGTGACGGCCGTCCAGGAGATGGGGCAACTCGTGGGGGTGGCGACGCCCACGATAGACACCGTTCTGGCGCTGATACGTCAACGCGCACAGCAGGCGGGCTGCTACCCGTAGCTCCCCTCGGCCTCGCCCGGGACGACGGCGGCGACATGGGGCGAGCGGATACAATGCCGTAATGGGCGCTTCAAAGGAGAAGTTTCGTCTCACCTCGCTGGCCAAATCCGGCGGCTGAGCCGCCAAGATGGGTCCGGGGGACCTGTTCGAGATGGTGAGTCCGCTGCGCGGCCTGGCGGCAAGGGACGAGCGCGTGCTGGTGGGGCCCGAGACTGCGGATGATGCCGGCGTCTACCTGCTGGATGGTGCGGCCCTGGTGGCCACGGCGGACTTCATCACGCCCTTTTGTGACGACCCCTATCGCTTCGGGCGGGTTGCCGCGGCGAACTCCATGTCGGACGTCTTTGCCATGGGCGGCGAGGTGCTCTTCGCGCTCAATATCTGCTGTTTTCCGGAAGGCAAGGCTCCGGCGGGGGTGTTCACCGCGATCCTCCAAGGCGGCGTGGACGCCGTGGAGGAAGCCGGCGGCGTGCTACTGGGTGGCCATTCGGTGGGCGATCCGGAGCTCAAGTACGGGCTGGCGGTCATCGGCCGCGCGCACCCCGACCGTGTGTTGACCAACGCCGGCGCCCGTCCGGGGCAACGCTTGATCATCACCAAGCCGCTCGGCAGCGGTGCCATCCTCAACGCGTTTCGCGCCGACAAACTCGCTGAGGCCGACCTCGAGCCTGTCCTCCAGAGCATGGAGCGCCTCAACGCCGTCGCCTCGCGGCTGGCGCTGGCGCACGGAGCCACCGCTTGCACCGACGTGACCGGCTTCGGGTTGGTGGGACACGGACTGGAGATCGCGCGGGCATCCGGCGTCGAGCTGAGGCTGGAGTTCGACCGTCTGCCGGTCTACCCGGGCTTCTATGAGATGACCGCAGCGGGCGTTTCGACGAAGGGAACGCGAGCGAATCGGGCTGCGGCGGTGGACCAGTTCGAAGACTCCGCGGGATTGGACGAGCAGCGCGGTGCGCTACTGTTCGATCCGCAGACCTCCGGGGGCCTCCTTCTGTGCGTTCCTGCGGATCGATCCGAGGCTCTGCTCGCGGCGCTACATCAAGCCGGCGAGCCCGCGGCCGACGTCGGAGAAGTCCGCGGCGGCGCACCGCGCGTCGTCGTGTCCTGACTGCCTGCGACCTGGCAACGAGGCCGACGAGATATTCGTGAAACTCGCGGCGCCGAGCTTCGTATTTCTTCTACTATGTGGCAAAAAGTACGGACGCGGGCGAGGCTTGCAGCGCTCTTTCGGGCAGTCCGTCCGGAGGTCGCGAGCCCCGGTGCAAGCGGAGGGTCGATCCACCGCCCGCCGCGACTTGCGACGTGGATAGCCCGACGTCTTCTCCCCGAGGAGGACCGCGAGAGCGTGCTCGGAGACCTCGGCGAGGAGTTCGCGGACGTCCGGTTGCCGCAGCGTGGTCACCGGTACGCCCGGCGCTGGTACTGGGGCCAGGTGTTTCGCTCGCTCGCCGATACCGTCGGGACAGCGAGCAGGGCATCTGCCGCTGAGCCGGGCTCGGCCGGATACCCGGATTTCGCCCGGCATCCTTTCGACCGCTACGGAGAGCGCTTGATGAACAACCTCGTTCGCGACGTCCGCTACGGCCTGCGCACCCTGCTGCAGACGCCTACTTTCAGCCTCCTGACGGTTCTCACCCTGGCCCTGGCCATCGGCGTCAACACGGCGATCTTCAGCATGGTCAACGTTTTGATGTTTCGCCCGCTGCCGATCAAGGACACGGACACGATCGGGTTCCTCTACTTCGACCACCCCGAGAGAGGCGTGCAGGACGGGCGTATGTCGGCAGCGGACTTCCTGGATTACCGCGAGCAATTCTCGTCGTTCACCGACCTGGCAGCGGTCAATCGGGGGCGCGACGTCATCATGACGGGCCACGAGGAACCGGCCCAGGTCGTTGCTTTCGAGGCCACGGCGAACACCTTCGAGGTCTGGAGATTGGAGCCGATTCTGGGTCGCGCCTTCTTGCCCGAGGAGGACCGCGTCGGCGCCCCGCGCGTTGCGCTCTTGAGCCACGGGGCATGGGAGCGGCGTTTTGCGGCGGATCCGGAGGTGCTCGGCAGGACCATCCGCCTGGACGATCACGAGACCACGATCGTCGGCGTGCTCGGCCCGGAGATCGAGTTCGGCAGCCTGGCGGAGGCGGAGCTGTGGTTGCCGCTCTACCTCGATCGTGCCACCGCCGACCGCGCGGCTCGACGCCTGTGGACCAGCGGCAGGTTGCGCGAGGGCGTCACCCTGGAACAAGCGCAGCAGGAAGCCACGGCTCTGGCACAAGCACTGGGTGAAGAGCATCCGGAGACCAACAGCGGCTGGATCGTTCGCGTGGAGGACATCAACGGCGCATTGGGCGGCGATCAGATGTGGATGATCTTCAACATGCTCGTTCTCACCGTCAGCTTCGTGCTTCTCATCGCCTGCTCGAACATCGCCACCATGATGCTGTCGCGTGCATCTGCGCGCGCCAAGGAGATTGCGGTCCGCGCCGCCCTTGGCGCCGGCCGCGGGCGCATTCTCACGCAGTTGCTCGCCGAAAGCGTTCTGCTGTCTCTGGCGGCCGGCGCCCTGGGATTGCTGATCACTCGAGTGAGTCTCGAAGGCCTGGTGTGGCTGGTGGGCGATAACTCCGGCACAAACTTCTTTTCGTTGCTCGCCATCGATCGCAACGTGCTGCTGTTCACGCTTACCGTGGCCCTTGTGGCGCCGTTGCTGTTCGGCTTCGTGCCGGCGCTCAGGGCCTCCCGCACCGACCTGAGCCGAGCGTTACAGGACAGCTCGCGCGGCTCCAGCGGCGGTGCCGGCCTGCGCGGCCGCCGCGTGCTGGTGGCGACACAGGTGTCGCTGGCGCTCGCTTCCATGGTCGTGGCCGGCCTTCTGACCCGCGCCATGATCGAGCAGCGCACGTTCGATCTCGGTTACGACATCGACGGCGTTGTTTCTCTGCGGCTGGACCTCCCGGAGGGCAGGTACGCCGTGCAGCACCAGTGGCGGACGTTCTTCGATGCCGCGCTCGAACGTGTCGAGGGGCTGCCGGGCGTCCAGTCGGCCGGTTGGATCGCCTCCCGGCCACTTG